>JAYUQJ010000059.1:0-5371 GCA_043756825.1 Betaproteobacteria bacterium
GGCGGCCATCGGCCATCGGGATTTGCCTGGGCCGGTCGCCGCGCGATCCGCCGCGTCGGACGCGTCAGGCCGCCCGGCGTTGGCGGCGCGCTGCGTCGCTACGGGCCCGGGACTGGGCCAGCGCCTCGGCCCGTGCGCGGGCCTGGCCCAGGTCGAGCGGGTCGAGCAGGCCGTCCGGCGCGGACGCCAACACGCTGCGCGGGCGCCACACCCCCGACACCAAAACGGCGATGCTGATGATCGCCAGCATGGCAATCCAGGATAAGAGGGCAGCCAGGGTTTGGACCATGATGACTCCTTGGTTCAGTGGGCGATGGGGTGGATCACTTGCGCAGCGCGTCGCGGATTTCACGCAGCAGCACCACGTCCTCGGGCGTCGGGGTGGGGGGTGCCGGCGGTGCCGGCGGCTCGGCCCGCTTCAATGCGTTGATCTGGCGCACCATCATGAAGATGATGAAGGCCAGGATCAGGAAGTTGATCGCCACGGTGATGAAGTTGCCATAGGCCAGCAGGGGCACGCCGGCCTTGGTCAGGTCGGCATAGGTCATGGCGCCCTTGAAGTCGGCCGGCGGGTTGCCCAGCAGGATGAAATAGTTGCTGAAGTCAAGGCCACCAAAGATCTTGCCGACGATGGGCATGATCACGTCCTTGACCAGCGAGTCGACGATCTTGCCGAACGCGCCGCCGATGATCACGCCGACGGCGAGATCCATCACATTGCCCTTGATGGCAAATTCCTTGAATTCTGAAGTGAAGCTCATGGTGTCTCTCTCTCTCGATGGCTATGGTTTGAATGGGTACAGCAGTAGCGGCCTGGATCGGCCCGGTGGTCATGCGAAAGTCAGGTGAAGTACCGTCTCCTGCGACCTCGCGCCACGGCGTGGCGGGCAAGGACGATGAGCTGAGCCTCATGCCGATGCCAATCGTTGGAGAACCGGTCACTCCGGGGCTTGCCGAGCCGCACGGATTTGCACGGCAAGCAAGCTTTTGCCCAGCCAGCAGGCCTAATGCCTGATTGCAGCGTATATCGGCTGCACTGACTGCGAATAACACCCTGCATCAGCATCCGGTCGATGCGGCGATCCAGGGTCTTGCCAAGGTCAGTCAGGCTGCAGATTTCGCGGTTGCAACTTGTAAGACCTGTTGCGCTGAATAACCGTGCGGATGAGCAAGTTCCCGGCGCAGTGAGATTGTGATCAAAAGAAACGCTAAATCCGGCGTTTGCCTACAACCGGAGTGTGCTGGCGCGTGCATATTGCACAGGCCCCGTGGGGCATTGCGATGCAGACCGGTTGCGCGCAACACATCACGGACCCGGCGGCTAGGCCCGGGATCGATGCGCGCGTGCCAGCAGGGGCGTGGGGCCCGCTCGGGGCTGAAACCAGGAGATGGCGATGATCGACAAGACCGGGCCAGGCCTGCGCCGCGCCGGCGTGGCGGTGCTGGGCATGGCTTTGCTTATCGGTGGGTGTGCCACGACCAACGTGACCAACCCGGTCAGTGGCCGCGCCGAACGCAGCGTGATGGACGAGTCGGCCGAGGTGGCCGAGGGCCGTCAGGCCCACCAGCAGGTGTTGGCGGAATACACCGCCCTGGCCAACCCGGCACTGCAGGCTTATATCAATGGCCTGGGGCAGCGCCTGGCGCGGCAGTCACACCGCGGTAACCTGCAGTGGCACTTCACCGTGCTCGACAGCCCGGAGGTGAACGCCTTTGCGCTGCCGGGCGGCTATGTCTATGTCACCCGTGGCATCCTGGCCTACCTTGAAAGCGAGGCCGACCTGGCCGGCGTGATCGGCCATGAGATCGGCCATGTCACCGCCCGTCACGGGGCCCAGCGCGCCACCCGCCAGCAGGACGCTGGTCTGGGCGTGCTGGCTGCCACGGTGCTGGGCCTGGGCCTGGAGGGCCTGGGGGTGAAGGGTGCCGCCCAGGCTGCCAGCCAGGTTTCTCAAAGCGTGGCGGCGGGCTTGATCGCGTCCTACAGCCGGGACCAGGAGTTGCAGGCCGATCAGCTGGGTGCCGAGTACCTGGCGCGCAACCGCTTCGACCCGAAGAACATGGTGGATGTGATCGGCGCACTGAAGGACCAGGAGCGCTTTGCCGTCGACAGCGCGCGCGGCGCCGGCAGGCCGATGCCGACCGGGCCGAGCTGGCTGTCCTCCCATCCCAGCAATGACCAGCGCCTGCAACAGATCCGCCAGGCCGCCCTGGCCTATCCCGGCCCCTTTGATGATGACGGCCGGCAGCGCTACCTGCGGGCCATTGACGGCATGCCTTTCGGTGACAGTCCGGCCCAGGGCCTGGTGCGGGGGCAGCTGTTCGTGCATGAGCCGCTGGGCCTGGCCCTGACGGCGCCGCCGGGCTGGCAGATCCGCAATGGCAGCGAGGCGGTGCTGGTGATGAGCCCGTCCGAAGACGCGGCCTTGATCCTGCGCGCCCTGCCCGCCGATGCCGGCAAGCACCATGACGAGATTCTGCGCACGGTCTACAAGCCGATCCAGGGCCGCAGCGAGCGCCTGCAGATCAACGGCCTGGAGGCCACCCACTTCACCGGGCAGGTGCGCAATGCCCAGGGCCAGGCCCAGGCCCTGGCAGTGACGCTTGTCACCGGCCCTGGCGGCCGCGTCTATGCGCTGAGCACGGGTGCGCGCGACGCCGCCGCGCTGCAGCGGGCCCGGCCCGGGCTGGCCGAGGCAGAGGCCTCGTTCCGGCCGCTCACGCCGGCCGACCGCCGCGCCGCCCGGCCCTGGGTGCTGCGCAGCCTGCCCCTGCCGGCCGGTGGCCTGGCTGAACTGGCGCGCCGCTCGCCCTTGCCGCAAGCCGAGCGGCAACTGCGGCTGCTCAACGGCGTGTATGCGGGCGGCGAGATGCGGCCGGGCCAACGGGTGAAGGTGGTGGAGTAGGCCGGGGCGCTGCTGGCCTGTTGATCTTGTTCGGCGCCTGCACCTGACCAGCCCCCTAGCTTGAAGCCCCGGTTCGGGCGGTGCATGGGCGTGCCAGGATGGACATCCGGCGGCACGGGTGCGATGGTGCGCTGGCCGATCTGCCAGATGACACCGAGGAGGGGAGCCTGCCATGAGCAATGTCGCCGGCAAAGCCTATGCCATGAACGTGCTGACGCCCATGCGCCCGCGCAGGACCTGGTTGAACCGCTTCATCTTCATCGCCTCGCGGGCCCTGCCCGACCAACTGGCCGGCTTGATGGGTCTGTCGATCATCCACTTTGCGCGCTGGTTCATCGTCCGGCGCGACCAGTGGCCCGACCTGGGCCAGGGTCCCGAGCAGCTGAACAACGACTGCATGATGTTTTGCAGCAATTTCAATGGCACCTGGGACCAGTACATCGACGCCTTCTCCGATGGCCTGCCCAACGGTCTGGATCTGTTCTGGTATTCGTCGACCAAGTACCCCAAGTCGATCCCGATCACGCCCTTCAAGAACTACATCCGCAGCAACCAGATCGACACCGACTACTACTACAACGCCACGCCCGGCTCGGCCCAGCGCGACATCAAGTGCGCGATGCGGGTGCGCCGGGCAGTGCTGCAACTGGCCGAGGCCCACGCCGGCAGCGCGCCGGCCATGTTTGCCACCGCCTGGCGCCAGGCCCTGGTGGCGGTGCAAAACGACCTGGGCTCGCCCGGCTTCGCGCCGGTGGCCAGCAACGACACCACCAACGCCGACCGCAACCGCCAGGCCTGGGTGCAGGCCGCCTGGGGCAAGGGGCACTGAATGGCCAACCTCGATGGCGGGCACTACTTTCTCAGCACCTTGATCCCGCTGCGGACCGATCCGCTGGTGCGACCGGACGGCAGTTTTACCGTACCGAGTCATCTGCTGCGCGAGGTCTTGTCGAGCCTGCCCACCGCGCGCCAGAGTCCGGCCACCGCACTGTCGCTTTTGAACAGCCCCTTTGCGCGCTGCGTGCGTACCCACTTCGTGCGCGCTGTGGTGATCGACCAGCCGATGTACAACGGCCGCGATGGCGGCGATGCCCTGGCCCAGGCGCTGCGCAAGACCAATTTGCTGCAGGCCGGGCCGGTAGACCGGCTGAAATGCCCCTACCTGATGTTCAACGCCGACTTCGATGCCCGGCAGGACGAAGCCGATGGCGGACTGCTCAGCTGGGCCAGTGGCCTGTGGGCAAGCGCCGAGCCCGAACTGCGGGCCGTCTTCTCGTCCTGCCTGGCCTTCGACCAGGTGGTGGACGGTGCGACCTTCGGCCACTGGCTGAAACGCTGCCAGATCGAGACGACGATGAGCTTCAACGACTATTACGAGCCCATGCCCGATCTGCATGGCTACACCCTGCCTGGGGTGGGCCGGGCCATCGGCGCCGTGGCCGTGCTGGGGGCGGCCGTGGCCGCCTGGGGCGTGATGGCAGCGCAGGCGTCCTGGTGGTGGATGGTGCTGTGGGTGCCCGTGGCCCTGCTGGCCGGCCTGGCCGTGGCCGCCCTGGCCTTGTGGCGCAAAGGCAGCCAGCCTTTCCCGGCGGGTGCCGGCACCGACCTGCCCGCCGTGCTGAAGGCGCTGCATCTGCAGCAGCACTTTGCGCTGCTGGTGGCCGAGCTGCAGGGCGCCGACGAGGCCACCGTCCACCGCCGTTTTGCTGAGTTCTTGCGGCAGTTGCAACCCGACAATCTGGCTGCGCCGACCCAGGCGCCGGGGGTGATCCGCTCGGACGGCGTGGCGCTGGTCACCCACCAGCAAGTGGCGGCAAAGGCAGAGGCGGCATGAGCGACCTGCTGGAACTGGGCGATATCCAGGGCAACATCCTCACCGCCTACGGGCGACTGGGCTTCCCGAAGGCGCGTTACCTGCTGGTCAACGTGGGTGAGGCGGCGGCCGGGCGGGCCTTTGTCGAGGCCCTGCGCCTGCGCGTGACCACCGCACTGCGCTGGCCGTCCACCCGCAAGGGCGTGCCGGTGGGCGCCAACCCGGTCACCCGGCCCCCGGTGGCGCTGAACATCGCCTTCACCTTCCGCGGCCTGGTGGCGCTGGGCCTGCCCACGCGCACCCTGCGCGGCTTGCCCGATGACTATATGGACGGCATGCTGGCGCGCGCGTCCATCCTGGGCGACGACGTGCTGGACAACACCCCCGACCAGTGGGACAGGGTCTGGCAGGCGGACCAGCCGTCGGTGCACATCCTGGTCACGCTGAATGCCCAGATCGCCGACGACGGCAGCCCGGTGCCCGAGCTGGCGCTTGAAACCCAGGGCATCCTGGCCTTGATCGAGCGCCTGTGTGCCGGCCGGTCAGGCGCTCTGCGCTTGCTGACCGGCCACCGCGGGCCGTCCAGCCAGTGGCAGGAGTTGTCGGCCCGGATGGCGGGCACGCAGGCCACGCCGCTGGAGCATTTCGGCTT
>JAYUQJ010000060.1:0-5358 GCA_043756825.1 Betaproteobacteria bacterium
CATGTCCACCCCAGCCGATCAGGCCGTGCCTGTCTACCCGCAGTTGCAGCTCGACAAGCAGCTTTGTTTTGCGCTCTATGCCGCCACCAACGCCGTCACGCGGGCCTACCGCAAGCCACTGGCCGAGTTGGGGCTGACCTACCCGCAGTACCTGGCCATGCTGGTGCTTTGGCAGCATGGCGGGCAGACCGTCAAAGGCCTGGCCGACGCCCTGCTGCTCGAATCCAGCACCTTGACCCCCTTGCTCAAGCGCCTGGAGGCAGCCGGCCTGATTGACCGCAGGCGCGACAAGCTGGACGAGCGCATCGTGCGCATCACGCTCAGCGCCGCCGGCAGCGCGCTGCAGCAAGCGGTGGCGGTGGTGCAACAGTCTGTGGCCTGCCGCACCCGGCTGCCGGAATCCGAACTCGCCGACCTGCGTTCAAGTCTGCATGCGCTGGTCGAATCGATGGCTGCGGCCGATCCGGCGGCGGTTGACCCGTGATCGGTCGGCTGCCGGCGGTGCCGCCCTTCTGGCGCGACCGCCGGTAGCCGACCGATCCCATCCCTGTGCCCTGCAGACTCACCACACGATCCAGGAGACCCGCATGACCCAAGCCTCACTCTACGAACGCCTCGGCAGCGAGACCGGCATCCGCCGCTTCGTCACCGACATCCTCAAGCTGCACCACCAGAACCCGGTGATCAAGTGGCGCTATTCCAAAGCTGAGAAGACCGATGCACAGCTGATCCAGCTGGTGGTCGACCTGATCGGCTCGGGCACTGGTGGGCCCGAGACCTACAAGGGCATGGACATGCGCACCGCGCACAAGGGCATGTGGTGCTCGGAAGAAGAGTTCCTGGCGGTGCTGGACGACATCCGCAAGGCCATGGAGATGAACCAGGTTGACCCGCAGGCCAACGCCGAGCTGATGGCGATCGCCTACGGCATGAAAGCCGAGATCGTGCGCGGCTGATGCTTGCCAGGCGCCGCCTGGTCGGCGCCACCCCTGCCCTCAAATCGACAAGGAAACTCATGAACCCGACCCTGAAATCCGCTGTGGATACCGTACTTGCCGAAACCACCGGCCGCGCCGGCGGTGCCCCCGGCGTGGTGGCGATGGTCACCAACCGTCAGCAAAACGTCTACGAAGGCTGCGCCGGCGTGCGTGAGCTGGGCCAGGCCCAGCCGATGTCGCTGGATTCGGTGATGGCCATCTTCTCCACCACCAAAGCCATCACCGGCACCGCCGTGATGCAGCTGGTCGAGGAGGGGCGCATCCGCCTTGACGACGCCGCCAAGACCTATGTGCCCGAGATCGCCGAGCTGCGGGTGCTGGACGGCTTCGATGCCGCCGGCCAGCCGCGCACCCGGGCGCCCAGGCGCGACATCACGGTGGCCGACCTGATGCTGCATGTCTCGGGCCTGTCGTATGAGTTCTTCAGCCATGACGACCTGAAGTACCGCACCGCGCTGGGTATCCCGACGGTGGTCTCCAGCAGCTTTGCGTCGATCCGCACGGTGTTGCTGCACGAGCCCGGCGAGCGCTGGACCTACGGCGCCAACATCGACTGGCTGGGCCGCATCGTCGAGCAGCAGCGCGGCAAGCGCCTGGGCGAGGTATTTGCCGAGCGCATCTTTGCGCCGCTGGGCATGACCGACACCGCCTTCACGCTGACCGACGCGATGCGCGCGCGCCGCGCCACGCTGCACGACCGCGCGCAGGACGGCAAGCTCACGCCGCTGCCCGAGCTGATCCTGCCGCAACCCCCCGAGATGGACATGGGCGGCCATGGCCTGTACGGCAGCGTGGGCGACTACATGAAGTTCATTCGCATGTTCCTCAACGACGGTGCCGGCCCCCACGGCCGGGTGCTCAAGGCCGAGACGGTGGACGCCATGTGCCAGAACGGCCTGCCGGCCGGCCTGCAAAGCGGCGGCTGGAAGACCTCGATCCCGTCGCTGTCCAACGACGGTGAGTTTGACCCGGGCATCGTCAAGACCTGGGCCTGGACCTTCCAGCGCAACGAGACCCAGACCCACACCGGCCGGCCGGCCGGGTCACTGATGTGGGCCGGCCTGGGCAACCTGTATTACTGGATCGACCGCAAGAACGGTGTCGGTGGTTTCTGGGGCTCGCAGATCCTGCCCTTCCAGGACGCAGTGTCCTACCCGGGCTTTGTCAACTTCGAGGCTGCGGTCTACCGCCACGCGCTGTGAGGCTGAGGCGGCCGCCCGCCGCTGGCGACACGCTGTCGCCAGGTGGCTGGCTTGGCCACCGTCCATTTTGATGAGGCGGCGCTGGCTGCCAGAGGGTGGTAGGCGAAGTCCTCGCCCATGAAGGCGATTTTGGGCGTGGGCTTGCGGGCTCCGAGGGTTCAGCCAGGCATCGTCTCTTCAGCACTCTCTTGGCTTGGCCTCACCCCTCGCCAGCACCAGCGCCAGCGCCACCCCGGTGTGCGTGCCCCGCTCCACCAGCAACTCCGGCGGACCAGCACACACCACCGTGCCGCCGGCAGTGCCGCCCTCGGGGCCCAGGTCGATCACCCAATCGGCCTCGGCGATCACATCCAGATCATGCTCGATCACCACCACGCTGTGCCCGCCGGCCACCAGGCGGTGCAGCACCTTGATCAAACGCTCCACGTCAGCCATGTGCAGGCCCACCGTGGGCTCGTCCAGCACATACAGCGTGTGCGGCGGTTTCTGGCCCCGCCGGGTGATGTCGTCGCGCACCTTGCTGAGTTCGGTCACCAGCTTGATGCGCTGGGCCTCGCCGCCGCTCAAGGTCGGGCTGGGCTGGCCCAGGGTCAGGTAGCCCAGGCCGACATCCTTCAGCAACTGCAGCGGGTGGGCGATGGACGGCATGCTGGCGAAGAAATCCACCGCCTCGTCCACCTCCATGCGCAGCACGTCGCCGATGCTCTTGCCGCGCCAGCTCACCGCCAGGGTCTCGGGGTTGAAGCGCTGGCCGTGGCACAGATCGCAGGGCACCTTGACGTCCGGCAGGAAGCTCATCTCGATGGTGCGCAGGCCCTGGCCCTCACACCCCGGGCAGCGGCCGTCGCCGGTGTTGAAACTGAAACGCGAGGCCGCATAGCCGCGCGCCTTGGCCTCCAGGGTCTCGGTGAAGAGCTTGCGGATGGTGTCCCAGAAGCCGATGTAGGTGGCCGGGCAACTGCGCGGCGTCTTGCCGATCGGCGTCTGGTCCACCTCCAGCACCCGGTCTATCGGCTGGAAGCCGGTCAGGCCGGTGCAGCCCAGCAAGGGCGGCAACCAGCCGGCGGCCAGCGCATCCCGCCCGGCCTTGCTGACCTTGGTGGCCACGATGGCCTGCACATTGGCCAGCAGCACATCGCGCGCCAGCGTGCTCTTGCCCGAGCCCGACACGCCCGTGACGGCCACCAGGCGCTGCAGCGGCACCTGCACGTCGACCTGGCGCAGGTTGTGCAGCGACGCCCCGGTCAGCCCCAGTTGGAAGGTGGCCCGGTTCACCGGCCGGCGCGCCTGCAGCGGATGCCTGAGCGCTTGCGCCAGAAAGCGGCCCGTGAGCGATGCCGGGTTGGCCGACAGGTCGGCCACGCTGCCCTGGGCCACCACCGTGCCGCCGCGCTTGCCGGCGCCCGGGCCGATGTCGATGATGTGGTCGGCGCGGCGGATGGTGTCCTCGTCATGCTCCACCACCACCAGGGTATTGCCCTGGGCGCTCAAGCGCCCCAGCGCGCGCAGCAGGATGGCGTTGTCGCGCGGATGCAGGCCGATGGTGGGCTCGTCCAGCACATAGCAGACCCCTTGCAGATTGCTGCCGAGTTGAGCGGCCAGCCGGATACGCTGGGCCTCGCCACCGCTCAGCGTGGGCGCGGCGCGGTCCAGCGTCAGGTAGCCCAGGCCCACTTCCTCCAGAAACTCCAGCCGGCTGCGGATCTCGCTGACCACGTCGCGGGCAATCGCGGCGTCCCGGCCCGTCAGATCCAGCCCGCCGGCCCACAGGCGTGCAGCGCCCACCGCCCAGCCGGCCACCGCAGTGATGGTGTGGCCGTCGAAACGGATGTTGCGCGAGATCGGGTTCAGCCGGCTGCCCGCGCAATCCGGGCAGGGCTCGCCGCTGACACCTTCAACCTCGGCCTCCTCGGCCGGGAAGCTCTGCTCGCGGCCCTTCTGCGCGTCGTCGGGCTGCGAGTCGTCGTAGGCCTTGCGCTGCTCGCGCGTCAGCGTCAGGCCAGTGCCGACGCAGCTCTTGCACCAGCCGTGCTTGCTGTTGTAGCTGAACATGCGGGGGTCCAGCTCGGGGTAGCTGGTGCCGCATTGCGGGCAGGCGCGCTTGGTCGAGAAGACCTTCAGCGTGCCGATGCCGGCCGATGCATGCCCGCCGTCCATGGCCTCGGCCAGCCCGTCCAGCGGCGCCAACAGGTGCAGCACGCCCTTGCCCAGGTCCAGGGCCTTGGCCAGCGCGTCCCGCAGTTCGGCCTCGTGGGCGGCGCTGACCACCAGGCTGGCTACCGGCAGCTCCAGCGTGTGCTCCTTGAAGCGGTCCAGCCGCGGCCAGGGGTCGAGCTTGATGAACTCGCCGTCCACCCGCAGGTGGCTGTGGCCGCGCGCCTTGGCCCATTTGGCCAGGTCGGTGTAGACCCCCTTCCGGTTGACCACCAGCGGCGCCAGCAGGCCGACATGCTGGCCTCGGTGGCCGCCCTGCCCGGGCGTGCGCAGCAGTTGGGCGGCGATGCTCTCCACGCTCTGCGGCCGCACCTCGGCGCCGTCGTGCACGCAGCGCTGGGTGCCCAGCTTGACCCACAGCAGGCGCAGGAAGTGCCAGACCTCGGTGGTGGTAGCAACGGTACTCTTGCGTCCGCCCCGGCTCAGGCGTTGCTCGATGGCCACGGTGGGCGGGATACCGTAAACCGCATCCACCTCCGGCCTGCCCGCCGGCTGCACGATGCTGCGCGCATAGGCGTTCAGGCTTTCCAGGTAACGGCGTTGGCCCTCGTTGAACAGGATATCGAAGGCCAGCGTGCTCTTGCCCGAGCCCGACACACCGCTGACCACGGTGAACTTGCCGCGCGGTATGTCCACACTCAGGCTCTTGAGGTTGTGCTCCCTGGCATTGACGATACGGATGTTGTTGCCGGCGGCCTGCCGGGCGGCATCGCGCCGGGCCTTGGCGATCAACTGCAGCGGCCTGCCCTCCTCGGCCGACACCAGGCCTGTGCCCAGCGCCGTCTCGTAGTCGCGCAGCGCCTTGCCGGTGTGCGACCTGGGGTGCGCGCGCACGTCCTCGGGCGAGCCGCTGCAGACCAGCTCGCCGCCGGCGTCGCCGCCCTCGGGGCCCAGGTCGACGATCCAGTCGGCGCTGCGGATCACGTCCAGGTTGTGCTCGATGA
>JAYUQJ010000061.1:0-5342 GCA_043756825.1 Betaproteobacteria bacterium
CCACTGTCATCCGGTTGTTGACATGGCCCAGGATGGTGGGCTTGACGTAGTAACCCGTCTCCAGGCCGGCCGGCTTGCCGGGGCCGCCCGCCACCAGCGTGGCACCCTCCTGGATGCCGGTCTCGATCAGGCCCTGGATCTTGTTCCACTGGGTTGCCGAGATCACCGGGCCGAGTGCCGCCCCGCTGTCGGGCGCGCCCACGGTGGTGGCTTCGGCGGCGGCCTTGGCGATGGCCAGGGCCTCGTCCATGCGGTCATGCGGCACCAGCATGCGGGTAGGGGCATTGCAGCTCTGGCCCGAGTTGCCCATCACGCCGCGCACGCCGTTGGTGACGGCGCGCTTGAAGTCGGCGTCCGGCAGGATGATGTTGGGCGATTTGCCACCCAGCTCCTGGTGCACCCGCTTGACGGTGGGCGCCGCATTGCGCGCCACCTCGATGCCGGCACGGGTGCTGCCGGTGAAGGACACCATGTCCACCTCCGGGTGGCTGGCAATCGCTGCGCCCACCGTCGGGCCGTCGCCATTGACCAGGTTGAACACCCCGGCCGGCACGCCGGCGGCATGCAGGATCTCGGTCCAGATCTGGGCCGAGAACGGCGCGATCTCGGACGGCTTGAGCACCATGGTGCAGCCCACCGCCAGTGCCGGCGCCACCTTGCAGGCAATCTGGTTGACCGGCCAGTTCCAGGGCGTGATCAGGCCGCACACGCCGATAGCCTCCTTGGCCACCAGGGTGCTGCCGCGCAGCTCTGAGAAAGCGTAGTGCTTGAGCACCGCCAGTGCCGACTGCAGGTGGCCGATGCCCATCGCGGCCTGGGCCTTCTGCGCCAGCAGCACCGGTGCGCCCATCTCTTCGGTGATCGCCGCGGCCATGTCGGCATAGCGCTTCTGGTACTCGACGATCACCCGCTCCAGCAGGGCCACGCGCTCGTCCAGGGAGGTCTGCGAATAGCTGGCAAAGGCGGCCCGGGCAGCGCGCACGGCCAGGTCGACATCGGCGGCCGAGCCCATCGAGATGGTGCCGGCGGCCTGCTCGGTGGCCGGGTTGATGACCGGCAGGGTCTTGGGCGTGACCGGGTCGACCCAGGCACCGTTGATGTAGAACTTGAGGTAGTCGCGCATGGGTCAGGGCTCCAGAGACAGGCAGGGACCGGCGTGCCGGTGCGTCGTTGATTCTAGGCAGTGGCCTTGCGCTGCCCGGGCAGGCAAATCCCTTTCACCCACGTGACAGCGGGGCGGCTGCCAGGTGGCAACCGCCCCGCCGGGGCTGGCTGGGCTGCGCCGCCGCCGTGGTTGGCAGTCGGGCGCGGCCGGTCAGCGATCAGAGCTTGTCGACGGACTTCTTCAGCACTTCCTTGGCGTCGCCCTTGGCCTTCTGGCCCTGGCCTTCGACCTGCTTGGTGATGCCCTTGACCTGCTGCTTCTGGTCATTCAACAGCTCGCCGGTCTTCTCTTGCAGCTTGCCGGCGATGTCCTTGACGGTACCTTTGACTTGGTCTTTATTCATGCGTGTTTCCTTCCGTGGGTTGAACCGTGGCCGGCGGCGGGATGCTTGCCTGGCCGGGAATCCAGTGTGTTGCGGGCGTTGCTGCACCACCGTCGCCCGGCGCCGCATTGCCGTGTGGGTTTCGTCCTACCTCGGATACGGAGCGGGCAGGGGCGGGCAGGGCGGCAGGGCATAAACAGCCGCTTGTCCTACAGCTGTGGGGCCGGGGTGGCGTCAAGCTGCCCGCAGGTGGCGCTGTTCAGGCGCCGCTGTGTCCCCCACCGGAGCCCGCGATGCAAACCCCCCAACCCCCCCTGCACCATCCCTTGCCCGCCGGCGACCCACCGCCCGACCTGTTGCCGGTCGACCCGGACCAGGGCCCGGACCGGCCGGTCGACCCGCAGGACATCCCGCCGTCTCCGATCGTCGACCCCGGGCGCTGATTGCCCGCCGGGATGAGCAGGCTGCGCCAGGCGCGGCAGGCACTGACCGTGCCGGCGCTGCGCCGCTTGCTGCGTCATCCCCTGCGATTCGCCTGGGCCACCTTGCGGGCCTTTCGCGCCAACCAGGGCCTGTTGCTGGCCGGCGCGGTGGCGTACTACGCCTTGCTGTCGATCGTGCCGCTGCTGATCCTGACCGTGATCGCGCTGTCGCATGTGGTGCCGCAAGCCGAGTTGCTGTCCACCCTCAACCGCTACCTGGAGTGGCTGGTGCCGGGCCAGTCGCATGCCATCGTGGCCGAACTGGCGGGCTTTCTGGCCCACCGCGAGGTGATGGGCTGGCTGCTGCTGGTGAGCATGCTGTTCTTCAGCTCGCTGGCCTTCACGGTGCTGGAGAACGCGATGTCGGTGATCTTCCAGCACCGGGTGGTGGCGCGGCGTCGGCACTACCTGGTCTCGGCGCTGATCCCCTATGCCTACATCCTGTGCCTGGGGCTGGGTCTGCTGCTGGCCACCCTGGTGGCGGGCAACCTGCAGGTTGGCGGCCGGGACGCCGTGGCAGCGGACGCGCCGTTTGCCTGGCAGCAGTGGGTGCTGGCCCAGGTGCCGGGCGTGCTGCTCTACCTGCTGGGTCTGGCCGGCGAGGTGTTTGTGCTGACCTCGGTCTACCTGGTGATGCCGGTGGGCCGGCCCAGCCTGGCGCATGCGCTGTGGGGCGCGGTGGCAGCCGCCGCGCTGTGGGAGCTGTCGCGCCACGGCCTGGTCTGGTACTTCAGCACCTTGTCGCAGATCGGCACGGTCTACGGCTCGCTCACCACCGCCATTGCGGTGCTGCTCAGCCTGGAGGTGGCCGCCACCCTGCTGCTGCTGGGGGCCCAGGCGATCGCTGAATTCGAGCGCCTGCTGATCCGGCGCCAGACCGGCCCGCCTCAGCCCTTCACCACCGCGGGTGGCTGAAGCGCCTGCGCTGCCGGCAGGCCGCACTGCGCTTGCAGCGCCCACCAGGCCGGCAGCAGTTGCAGCACCTCGGGCCGGGCGAAGCGGTCGTCGATCAGGTGCAGGCTGCCGCGGTCGTCCAGGCTGCGGATCACCCGGCCGGCGGCCTGCACCACCTTGCGCAGGCCGGGGTAGAGGTAGGTGTAGTCATAGCCCGCGCCATAAGCGGCCTGCAGACGCCGGCGCAGCACCTCGTTGAGCGGGTTGACCTGGGGCAGGCCCAGGGTGGCGATGAAGGCACCGACCAGCCGGTCGCCCGGCAGGTCTATGCCCTCGGCAAACAGCCCGCCCAGCACCGCAAAGCCGATGCCGGCATGGCCGGGCGAAAAACGCGCCAGGAAGCCGGTGCGCGCGGCCTCGTCCATGCGCTGGCCCTGGCGCCACTGCGGCACCTGCGGATGGGCGGCGGCAAAGGCGTCGGCGGCTTGCTGCAGGTATTCGAAGCTGCTGAAAAAGGCCAGGTAGAGGCCCGGCCCGCGCGCGAACTGAGCCGCCAGCAGGCCGGCGATGGGGGCCAGCGAGGCGGCACGGTCGGCATAGCGGGTAGACACGTCGCGCGCGATCCGCACCTGCAACTGCTCGGCCTTGAAGGGGCCGGCCACGTCGACCCAGGCGGTGTCGGCGGGCAGGCCCAGCAGATCCGCATAAAACCCCCGGGGCGCCAGCGTGGCCGAGAACAGCACGCTGGTGTGCGCCGCCTCGAAGCGCGGTTGCAGAAACGGCGCCGGCAGCAGGTTGCGCAGGCCCAGGCTGGATTCGGGCGCGCGCCGCCTGCCGCCGCCGGCCGGCGCATGCTGGGTCAGGTCGAGCAGCGAATGCGCACCGAAGCTGTCCAGCAGGCGGCAGAACTGCAGCGCGTCGAAGTACACCGCCATCAGGGGCGCCTGGGCCGGGCCCAGGCTGGCGGGATCGTCGGCCAGGTAGTCGCCGATGGCGGTGCTGGCGGCCTGCAGCGCGCTGCACAGCGCGGCTGGCGGTCCGTCCAGCACCGTGTAGGGTGCGCTCTGGGCCTGGCTCAGCGCGGCCCAGCAGCGCTGCAGCCGGGTCAGCGCCGGCTTCAGCCGGGCCGGCGCGGCAGCGCGGGCGGCGCGCCAGGCCGCGCTGTGCAGTGAGGCGCTGTACATCGCGCGGCCGCGCTCGATCAGGTTGTGGGCCTCGTCCACCAGCACCGCCACGCGCCAGCCCTGGGCCTGGGCCAGGCCGTGCAGCAGCGCATGGCTGTCGAAGAAGTGGTTGTAGTCGCCCACCACCAGGTCGGCCCAGCGCGCCAGCTCCTGACCCAGGTAGTAAGGGCAGACCTGGTGGGCCAGCGCGGCCTGGCGCACCTGCGCCCGGTCCAGGGTCTGGCCGCCAGCCAGGGCCACGGCGGCCGACCGCGCGGCGGGCAGGCGGTCGTAGAAGCCCCGTGCCAGCGGGCAGGCGTCGCCGTGGCAGGCCTTGTCGGGGTGCTCGCAGGCCTTGTCCCGGGCGGTCAGCTCCAGCACCCGCAGCGGCAAGACCGGGTGGGCCTGTCTCAAGGTGTGCACCGCATCCAGAACCAGGCTGCGGCCCGAGCCCTTGGCGGTGAGGAAGAACAGCTTGTCCAGCCCCTGGCCCGGGCAGGCCTTGAGCAGCGGGAACAGGGTGCCCAGTGTCTTGCCGATGCCGGTGGGGGCCTGCGCCATCAGGCAGCGGCCCGAGCGGGCGGCGTTGTAGACCGCAGCGGCCAGATCGCGCTGGCCGCTGCGGAAGCCCGCATGCGGGAAGGCCAGGCCCCGCAGCGCGCCATCGCGTGCGCTGCGGTGCGCCAGCTCCTGGTCGGCCCATTGCAGAAACTGCTCGCACAGGGTCTCGAAGAACCGGGTCAGCTCGGCGGCCGTGCATACCTGCACCAGCGGCGGGGCAGGCTGTTGGCGGCCGATGTCGAAGTAGACCAGCGCCAGCGCCAGCGAGGCCAGGCCCTGCTGGCGGCACAGCAGGGCGCCATAGACCTTGGCCTGGGCCCAGTGCAGGGCGCGGTGGTTGTCGGGCAAGCGCGACAGGTCGCCCTTGAAGGTCTTGACCTCGTCCAGGCGGCCGGCCACCGGGTCGAAGCCGTCGGCCCGGCCGCGCACCCGCAGGTGGCGGTATTGGCCGGCCAGGGCCAGCTCGGCCTGGTAATGCGCGCCCTGGCTGGCGGCAGCAGCCTGGTGCCCGGCCACCCCCTGCCGGGCCGTGGGCGCGGGGGTGAAACGCAGGTCCAGATCGCCGGCCTTGGCGGCGAACTCGCACAAGGTCCGCACCGCGATGGTGTAGGGGGCGGGCACGGCTGTGCTGATCATGGCCGGGATGTTACGAGGCCAACCGCGGGCGGGATGCGAAAGCCGGTGCAGGCGGCGGCCTCGGGCTGGCGCAGGCGCGGCCGCGCGCCACCACCCCGGCCCGCGACAGGCCCGGTCGG
>JAYUQJ010000062.1:0-15563 GCA_043756825.1 Betaproteobacteria bacterium
CACCACCGACCTGCACATGAACGTGCTGAACTGGGACTACTACCAAGAGAAGGCCACCGACGAATACGGCCTGGCCAAGACGGCCACGCTGATCAAGGCTGCACGAGCCGAAAACGCCAACAACCTCTTGTTCGACAACGGCGACCTGATCCAGGGCAGCCCGCTGGGTGACTGGGTGGCCCGCGTCAAGCCGCTGGCGGCCGGCCAGGTGCACCCGGCCTACAAGGTGTTGAACTGGCTGGGGGTGGACGCCGCCAACATCGGCAACCACGAGTTCAACTACGGCCTGCCCTTTCTGCGCCAGGCCATTGCCGGCGCCAACTTCCCCTATGTGAATGCCAATGTGCATGTCGACCTGGGCCCGGGCCAGGATGCGGCCAAGGCGCCCCACGCGTTCACGCCCTATGTGATCCTGGACCGCAGCTTCACCGACGAGGCCGGCGCCCGCCATGCGCTGAAGATCGGCGTGATCGGCTTCGTGCCACCCCAGATCCTGCTGTGGGACAAGCAGGCCCTGGAAGGCAAGGTGACGGTGCGCGACATCCAGCAGACCGCCCGCCGCCTGGTGCCCGAGATGCGGGCCCGGGGTGCGCAGCTGGTGGTGGCCATACCGCACTCGGGCTTCGAGCGGGGCGAGACACCGCGCTTTGCCGAGAACTCGGTGGCGCGCCTGTCCGAGGTGCCGGGCATCGACGCGATCCTGTTCGGCCATTCGCACGGTGAATTTCCCGGTGCCTTCTTTGCCGCCTACCCGCAGGTGAACCTGGCCAAGGGCACGATCAACGGCGTGCCGGCGGTGATGCCCGGCCGCTGGGGCGACCACCTGGGGGTGGTGGACCTGACCCTGGACAACGCGTCGGGGGCCTGGCGGGTGGTGGACAGCCGGGCCCAGCTGCGGCCGATCTTCGACCGCGCCAGCCGCAAGCCGCTGGTGGATGCCGACCCGATGGTGGCGCAGCTGATCGCCACCGAGCATGCCGCCACCCTGGCCTATGTGCGCGGCGAGGTGGCGCAGACCCGCACGCCGATCACCAGCTACTTTGCCCAGGTGGCCGACGACCCGTCGGTGCAGATCGTCTCGCAGGCGCAGCTGGCCTATGCCCGGCGCGCCCTGCAAGGCACCGAGTACGAGGGCCTGCCGCTGCTGTCGGCCGCCGCCCCCTTCAAGGCCGGTGGCCGCCAGGGCTGGACCTATTACACCGACATCCCCGCCGGCACGCTGGCCATCCGCAATGTGGCCGATCTCTATATCTACCCCAACACCATCAAGGCGGTGCGGGTGACGGGTGCGGTGGTGCGCGAATGGCTGGAGATGTCGGCCGGCGCCTTCCACCGCATCGACCCGGCCGGGGCGCCGGCGCAGAACCTGATCAACGACGCCTTCCCGACATTCAATTTCGACACCCTCGACGGTGTCAGCTACCAGATCGATGTCAGCCAGCCGGCGCGCTATGCGCCCGACGGCAAGCGGGTGGCGGCCGACGCGCGGCGCATCGTCAACCTGCAATACCTGGGCAAGCCGCTGGATGACGCGATGCGCTTCGTGGTGGTGAGCAACAACTACCGGGCCTCGGGCGGCGGCAACTTCCCGGGCCTGGACGGCAAGAACATCATCATGGATGCGCCCGACGAGAACCGCGAGGCCCTGGTGCAGTACATGCGCGCCACCGGCACGCTCGACCCCGCGGCGGACAACAATTGGCGCATCCTGCCGGTGCCGGGGGTGCAGCTGCGCTTCACCTCGGGCGCCGGTGCGCTGGCGCACCTGCCGCGCTACCCGCAGATCAAGCTGGTCAAGGACAACGGCGACGGCTCGGCCCTGTTCGAGTTGCTGCCTTGAGCAGGCCAGCCCACGCCGGTTCGGCTTCCGCCAACATAGCAGCCCCAGGCCCGGCCGGCCGGCGTACCTGAAGCGCTGATCGCCGGGCGCTAGTGCAGTGTTCGATGCTGTGAGCGACTTAAGAAAACCGATGGATTTGCCGCTGTGGCTAGGCGCAAACCGCAGCCATGCCCAGCGGCATGGCGAGGATTTGCAACGCCGCCACAGCGGCAAATCCACGGTTTTATGTCGCGAATAGCGTTGAACACTGCACTAGGTCCGCCGCGTTTGAACAGCGCCGCCCGCCCCGGGTAACGGCCGAGCCAGCGGCTGCCACCGCTCACCCGCCGTCGCATCGCGGTCATGCCACTTCGGGTGCGATTTGTTCAGCGTAGTCGTAGAGCGCGCCCAGGATGGCCTGGCCGCGCTCGTCGGCCGACTCGTTCAAGGCGTCAAGCTGCTCGAAGAACTGGGCCAGCGTGGTGCTGCCACCCGCCCCCAGGTGCAGGCGGTCGCGGCAATGCTGCTGCCACTGGGCCTGCTCGGCGGCGTCCAGGGTGGCCGGAAAGTTGCGCGCCCGGTAGCGGAAGAACAGCTCGGCCAGCCGGCCGTCCTCGAAGGCCGGCGGCTTGCCTGCCAGCTTGTCGCCGGGCAGCCTGCGCAGCCGGTCGAGCAGGCGGCGGTCGCTGGGGCTGACGAAGCCGCCGTACAGGTCTTCGTCCACATCGGGCGCACTGCTGCCGGTGCTGGCCGGGCGCTCGAAGACCTGGCGCCAGGGGATGGACTCCAGCACCCGGCTGTTCTGCCGGGCCCAGCCGGCATGGGCCAGGCAGGTGGCCATGTCCAGGCCCCAGCGCTGGGCCAGCGCCGGCGGCAGGGTCTTCAGGTTGGCGATCACCACCGGGCTCTTGTTGACATGGAGGGTCTTGACCGGCAGGCGGCCGACACCCTCGGGCAGGTCTGCGGCCTTGCTGAACAGGCGCAGGCGCAGGGTAGCGGCGTCCAGGCCGGCCAGCTCGGCCGGGTCGTGGGCCAGGTCCCAGACGATCAGCTCGTTCTTGTTGGTCGGGTGGCCGGCCAGCGGCCAGACCAGGCCCAGGCAGCCGCGCTCGGCCGGGTACATGCCCGAGACGTGCAGCAGCGGGCGGCGGGCGTCGCCGCCCTCGCCCATGAAGGGGCCGATCTCGTGCCAGACCGCGTCCTTCTTGCGCAACTGCAGGCAGAAATCGAACAGCCTGGGCTGGCGCTGGCGCAGCAGCCGGGCCAGCGCGATGGTGGCGCGCACATCGCTCAGCGCATCGTGGGCGGCCTCGTGCAGCAGGCCGTTGGCGGCGGCCAGGTGCTCGAGCTTGAAGGACGGCCGGCCGTCGGGGTGCAGCGGCCATTCGATGCCCTCGGGCCGCAGCGCATAGGCGCAGCGCACCAGGTCCAGGATGTCCCAGCGGCCACAGTCGTTCTGCCACTCGCGGCCATAGGGGTCGATCAGGTTGCGCCAGAACAGGTGGCGCGTGACCTCGTCGTCGAAGCGGATGGTGTTGTAGCCCACGCCCACCGTGCCGGGCTGGCTCAGCGCGTCCAGGATGGTGGCGGCAAAGGCATGCTCGGGCACGCCTTGCGCCAGACAGGCCTGCGGCGTGATGCCGGTGAGCAGGCAGCTCTCGGGGTCGGGCAGGCTGTCGGGCGCGGGCTGGCAGTACAGCATCAGCGGGTCGCCGATCTCGTTGAGCTCGGCATCGGTGCGCACCCCGGCAAACTGGGCCGGGCGGTCGCGGCGCGGCACCCGGCCGAAGGTTTCATAGTCGTGCCAGAAGAAGCTGATGGCTGTCATGGTGGTGGGTCCGCAAGGTGGGGCGCAGCAGCGCCAAGGTGTCACCGCGTGGGCCAGCCGCAGGGTGCTGGCGCCGCAGGGCCGCCGCCGGCGCTCAGGCCGCAGGCCTGCTGAAAATCTGGCCGCAGGCCTGCTGAAAATGGCCGCAGGCCTGCTGAAAGTCAGGCCTCCAGCCTAAACCGCCCGCCGGTGCGGCGCGATCCCCCATCGGGGCTGCCGCCTATCACCCAAAACGGGGGGCAGCCGCCCCACGCCCTGCAGCGCGGGGGGCGGCGGCTACTTCTTGCCCGGCGTCTTGGCGGCCGCGCTGCCCTGGCGCAGCGCGTCGGACATACCGATCAGCACGCCGCTGACCAGCGCGGTGTAGCTCTCGGCCAGGGTCTGGGCGGCGCGCAGGCTGGCGGCACGGGTTTCGCGCATCGCGCTGTGTACCTGGGCCATCTGGCTGGTCAGCTGTTCAGCGGCGCCGCTGGCCTTCTGGCCGGTCTGGGTGCCCGACAGGTTGAACTTTTCCAGCACCTGCGACCAGGGCCCGGCCATCGGGTCGCCGGCCAGGCCTGCGGATTTCTTGATGGTGCCCAGCAGCGCGTCCTCGAACTTGTCCATTTCGGCCAGGGCCTTCTTGAGCTGGGTTTCGCGCAAGTCCACGCCCTTGTCGACAAACTGCTGCAGCGCCACGCGGTTGGCCTCCACCGCCTTGAGCAGCGCGTCGTCCATGCCGGCCACCGCCTGGTCCAGCAGGCTTGCGGCATCGACCGCGCCCAGCAGCGGGTTCTTGGCGGCGCCGGTGCTGGCGGCCTGGGCCACCGTGCCCAGCACGCTGCGGATGTTCTTCAAGCTCAGCTCACGACCCTGCAGCGCACCCAGGGTGGCGTTGAAGACCGTATCGCGCAGTTTCGCGGTCTGCTGCGCGCTGGCGTTGGCAAACTGGTCGATCAAGGCCTGCTGGTCGATTCCGGATTTCATCATCGCTGTCTCCTTGGGGCGGGGTTGGAAGCCTGAATGTGCCACGGCGTGCCGGCCGCAGGCTCCTAGAGGCGGCGCCGCAGTTCGTCGGCGTCCACCTGCAGCTTGATGAAGACCTCGTTGCTGCGGTCCACCGCCGGGTGGCCGTGGCGGCTGCGCGACGCGCCCAGGTACAGCACGGTGCCGGCCGACTGGCGCCAGGCCCAGGTGAGCGAGCCGGTGGTCGACGCGCCGCGCTGCTCGGCCACCGCCGGCAGACCGACGCCGCCGGGCTCGGCCAGGCGGTCGATACGGGTGTACTGCACGATCGCCCGCAGCGACTGCTGCGGGCTGAAAAACCAGCGCGCCAGCACCTGGTGGCCAGATTCGGCATACACCTGTGCGCCGTCCTGGCGCAGCCAGGCCTGGGCCAGGCGCGGCTCCAGCTCCAGCCGCGGCAGCGGCCGGGTGGTCAGCGACAGGCTGGCGCGGCCGCCGTTGCGCACCTGGTTGGCCTGCACATCGGCCAGCCGGCCCCATTGCAGCTCGGCATTGAGCAGCGGCGCCCAGGTCGCCGGGGTGACGGTCAGGCCGGTCTTGAGGTAGTTCTGCGCCAGCAGCGGCTGGCCGGGGCCGGTGCGCAGCGCGGCACCGCCGTGCCATTGCAGCCAGCCCTCCAGGTTGTGCGCCCCGGTGAACCAGATGCCGGGGTAGACGTCGCGCGAGACCAGGCCGCCGTGCTGCTTGTCGCGCACCGCCTCGGCATGCAGATTGACCCAGAATTCGTTGAAGGGCCCCAGCCGCTGCCAGCCGCGGGCCAACCGGCCCGCGCTGGCGCTGATGGCGTTCTGCGCGACAAAGCCGCTGTCGTTGCGAAAGCCCGGCCCGATGTCGTCGAGCGACCATTCGGCCTCGGCTTGCGCGGTCTGGTACCGGAGCTTGGCGTAGGCCCGGTGGCCGCGGCTGGCCGGCGCCCGCACCAATGCGCCGCCCAGCGGCTGTGCGGTGGTGTGCGATTGCAGCCACTGCGCGCGCAGGCGCCAGGCGTCGTCGATCTGCCAGGCCAGGTCGGGCCCCAGCACCTGGTTGTCGCCGATGTCGCCGGCATAGCGGCGGGCGCTGGCCACTGCACCCCATTGAAGCTGGCCGGCGTCGCCGCGCAGGCGCGCCACCAGCCCGCGCGAGGCCGGTTGCGCCACGGCGTCGGTGCCATGGGCGCCGGGCAGCAGCACCTGGCCGCCGCCGCGATCGTCGATGGCAAAGGCGCTGGCCGCAAACTGGGCACCGCGCCAGGTGCTGCGCAGGCCCCAGCGCGGCTCGGTGAAGCTGCGCGAATACAGCGCCGCCGTGGGCGAGCGCAGCAGATCGCTGGATTCGAAGAAGAAGGGCCGGGTCTCGGGAAACTCCAGCGCAAACCGGGTGTTGCCGGCGAGTTGCGGCACATCGAGCGCCACCTGCGAGAAATCCGGGTTCAAGGTGGCGTCTACCACCCACTCGGCCAGCGGCCGCCACTTCAGGTCCAGCGTGGCCTCCGACCGCTGCACCTGGGTGGCCGGGCCCTGGGCGGGCTGCGCGGCCTGGCGGCGCCAGGTGAGGCTGGGGCGCAGCGTCAGAAACTGGTGGCGCGCTGGCAGCACCACCCCCTGCAGAGCTTGCAGGGTGGCGATGAAGCTGGGCGCATCACGCGGCACCAGCACCGAGGTGTGCAGGTAGAACTGCTCGCGCGGTACGCGCCGGCCCACCATGATGCGCCAGGGCTGGGCGCCGCCCTGGGCGGCCGAGGGGACGTCCGACGCGAAGCGCAGGGACGCGAAGGGAATGCGGAACACAGCCGTGTAGCCACTGGGGGTGCGGGCGGTGGCGGCGTCGAAATCGAAGTCGGGCGCGAAGTCCTCGCTGTCGTCCGAGGCGGTATGCATGCCGTCGGCCAGGCTGCCTGCGGCATTGACGCGGAAGAACTGGGCCGATTGGCGCCGGCCGATCGCGTCGATATAGACCACCACGAAATCCTGGGTGCGGTTCACGCCGTCGTGGCGCACCAGCGGTGCGCGGATCTGCGCCGGGTCGGGGTCGATCGCCTCGACGCCTACCCACAGCGCCTGCTCGTCGAACAAGACCCGCACCCGGGTCGGGTGGGCCGGCACGCCCCCGGTGACCGGCGCCTTCTCGACAAAGGCCTGGTGGGCCGGCGCACGCTGCCAGGCCGGGTGCGACAGGCTGCCGTCCAGGCGCAGTTGCTCATCGGCGTGCAGGCGGGCACTGACGATGGCCGTGCCGTCCGGGGTCTGGGCCAGCAGCGGCGCGGCCGGGCACCCGATGATCAGCAAAGCGGCCCACCAGCGGCAGAGGGTGAGATTCATGGGGCTGGCATTCTGCCTGGGGCGGGGCGGGCTTCAGGCGGCCTGGGCGCGCAGTGTCTGCGGCGGGCCGCCACCGGCCTGCCGCACCCGCCACAGCAGGAACAGCGCGATGCTGAGGTTCAGCGCATTCCAGAGCGCACCGTTGATGAAGGCCGCGTGGTAGCTGCCGGTCAGGTCGAACACCATGCCGCTCATCCAGCCGCCCAGGGCCATGCCGAACAGGGTGCACATGATGACCGTGCCCACCCGTGCGCCGGCCTCGGCCGGCGGAAAATGCTCGCGCACGATGATCGCGTAGCTGGGCACGATGCCGCCCTGGAACAGGCCGAACAGCGCCGAAACCACATACAGCGACATCAGGCTGTTGAAAGGGATGAACAACAGCAGCGCCACGCCCTGCAGAAAGCTGCCCAGCAAGAGCGTGCGCACCCCGCCGATGCGGTCGCAGATGGCGCCCGAGATCAGCCGGCTGGCGATGCCGCAGGCCAGCATCAGGCTCAGCATCTCGGCGCCGCGGACCGCGCCGAAACCCAGGTCGCCGCAATAGGCCACGATGTGTACCTGGGGCATGGCCATGGCCACGCAGCAGGCGGTGCCGGCCACGCACAGCAGGCCCTGGGCCTGGCCCAGGCTCAGGCCGAAGGGCCGGTTCGATGGCACCGGCCCGCCGGCCTTGACCGCCGCCTGGGTGGCCACCGGTGATTTGGCCCGCATCGCCCCGGCCAGCAAGAGCATGCTCAGCACCGTGAACAGCCCCAGGCCGATGTAGGTGTGGCGCCAGCCCACGCTGTCGACAAAATGCTGCACCACCGGCGGCCAGACCGCGCCAGCCAGGTAGTTGCCACTGGCGCAGACCGCCACGGCGATGCCGCGGCGCTTGACGAACCACAGCGAGGTGTCGGCGATCAGTGGCACGAAAGTGGTGCTGCTGCCAAACAGGCCCACCAGCAGGCCCTGCACCAGGGCATAGCCGGTGATGCTGCCGACCCAGCCGCAGGCGATGAAACCCAGGCCCAGGCTGATCGCGCCGGTCACCACCACCGGCACGATGCCGAAGCGGTCGGCCATCTTGCCCATCAGCACGCAACCCAGGCCGAAGCCGATCATCAGCAGGGTATAGGGCAGGGACGCATCGGCCCGGCTGACGCCGAACTCGGCCTGCACCGCCGGCAGCATCACCGACACCACGTACATGCCGGCCGAGCCGATGGTCATCAGCGCCAGCGTGGCGGCCAGGCGCCACCAGGCCAGGCGCGAGTCGGGCTGGGGGTCTGCCAGCGGCTGGGCAGGCGCGGCGGTGGCACTCGATGGCAAGGGCGGGGACATGGGCGGTGCGGCAGGGGGGCCGGTGATGACGGGTGCAGTGGGCAGGCAAACCGGCCGTCAGGTTAACCGCAGGCCCCAGGAAAGTTCGCGGGCACGGCCTAGTGGTTATCGCCCATGATGCTGTCACGCCGCTTGCTGATCCTTGCCGCCGCCCTGGCCACCGGCCTGCTGGCCCTGGTGGCCCTGGCCACCCACTACAGCCTGTGGATCAATGGCCGCACCGGCGGCCTGGGGCCCGGCCACCACCGCCGCCGGGGTGAACAAGAAATCGATCAACCGGGATGGCTACAACAATATTGCCACCACCAACGGCATCATCCGCGACGCACTCGACTGCTATTGCACCGGCCCCAACTGGTGTTACGTGGCGGCGCATTCGGCCGGCAATCTGCAGATCGGCTACGCCTTGTCGCTGTAAGGCACCAGCAGCCGCAACCAGAAGACCCCCAGCCCGAATGCCAGCGGCCAATGCGCCAACAGCGGCGCCGGTACCCAGACCGGCTGGAACATCAAGTGGGTGGACGTGGCCGGCGGTGCTGCCGGCGGCAGCGAGCTGGCCAACAGCGGTGACTGGGCCTTGAGCGAGCCGCTGGTGGCCGGGTCAGGCGGGGCCAGCCTGTGCAACCCGGCGGATTGGTTCTGCAACGACCTGACCCTGGGCAGCGCCGTCAATGAAGGCGGCCGGGCCAAGTGGATCAACGATGTGCTGAAGTTCCGCGACGACAGCGAATCGGTCAACCACTACACCGGCGGCAACTGGGGCGGCATCGTGGGCAGGATCCGCGCCGACATGGCAGCCAACGCCCTGTGAGCCTGTGCCCTCGCGCCACCGCCCGCCAGACGGGTCGGGTGCGCTGGGGCTTGCTGGCAAGCCTGGTCGTGCTGGTTCTGCTGGCCTTGCTGGTCTGGGCCTGGCAGGCGGCCCAGCGCGGTGGTACCGGCCATGCCACGCCAGCGCCCGCAGCCAGCCTGGGCGCCAGTGCGGCAGTGCGGCAGTGGCCAGCGCCGTGCGCCCGCCGCCCGATCCCGCGTCAGCGGCCGCGCCGTTCAGTGCCCAGGGGCTGTGGCGCTGCGCCAGCCAACGCCAGGCCGCCCAGGCCCGCCTGGAACGCGCCCAGCAGGCCCTGGCCGCCTACACCCAGGCGGCGCGCTATCCGCACGGCAGCCGGCCGATCGCCGAGCACCCCGACCAGCTGCGGCCCTTTGCGCCGATAGAAGAAGACCACGGCCTGCGCACGCCGGGCGGCGGTGCCCCGACCCAGGGGGTGCGCCTGCGCACCACCCAGGAGCGGGTGTTTGCCTCGGGCCGCGCGAGCAACCGCATCAGCCTGACCTTGCTGGACACCCAGGGCCGGCCGCTGCCGCTGCGCATCACCCAGGCGCTGATGCGCGAGGTGGCCCAGCCCGGCCGGCCGGCCAGCCCGGTGGCTTTTGCGCTGGCGGTCAATGACACCGGCCAGGCCGGCGACGCCGCGGCCGGTGACGGCGTCTTCACCGGGGTGATGCAGCCGGCCACCCAGGGCTTTGCCGGCGTGTCCGGTCTGATCCGCCTGTCGCTGGACCTGGACTACGCCGGCCAGCCGGGTTTTCTGTATTTCGACCTGATCTACAGCGCCGAGACGGCCGCGCTGTGGCTGCCCGGCGTGCGCGAGGTGATGGAGGCTGGCTCGCTGCAGTTCCTGCTGCCGGTGGACGTGAAGCTGCCCGGGCGCTACCTGGTCAGCGGCCGGGTCGACGACGCCAATGGCCGGCCGTTTGCGCTGGCCAGCTTCAATGACGAACTGGGCAACGGCAGCCAGGCCTTCAAGCTGCCCGTCAACGGGCGACTGGTGCATGACCCGTTGCCGGCGCTGCCGCTGCAGTTGCGCGATGTCGAGGCCTTTCTGCTCAAGCCCGACACCTACCCCGACCGGGTGATGCTGCCGCGTCTGGCCGGCCTGGTGGTCCGGTCGACCGTCACCCGGCTGGCCCAGTTCTCGGACGCAGCCTGGACCAGCAAAGAGCGCGAGCGCTACCTGGCCGAGCTGAGCAAGGACGTGGACGCGGCGCAGGCCCAGGCCGACAGGCTGGGGCCCTGAGAAATTGAGGCGATCCGTGCGGCGGCAGGCTGATGGCGTGCGCTCGCCGGCCAACTTGCCCCCCACCGCAGCCCGCGCTGCACGCCCGGGCCAGCAGTGCAATGCGCTGGTGGCCCCCCATCGGGCTCAAGCCCGGGCGGCCCGGTGCCGATAGAGACCGCACGCCCCGGCAATGCGCCGCCGGGCCCCCGGCGCCCGCCGGCCTGTCCCTGTCCCCCCCATGAACGCACCCGCCGTCCTGCGCCGCCTGGCCATCCCCGACGCCCATGCCAGCGACCCCGCCCGCCTGGGCTGGATGCAGGGCTCGCCGCCGCCGGCCGACCGGGTGATCCGATTCGCCGACGGCAGCGCCTACCAGTTTCCGCAGATGCGCTGGAGTTTCTCCAACTTCCGCCAACTGGTGCCCACCCGGGTGGTGGGCCGGGGCCATGGACCGGTGGCCGCCCTGCCGCGCGCCGAGCGCGACGACATCGACGGCCTGCGCTTCACGCCGCTGGGCGATGGTGCGACTATGCGCTGGGCCGAAGCCCTGGCCAGCAACTACACCGACGGCATCGTCGTGCTGCACCAGGGCCGGGTGGTGCACGAGCGCTATTTCGGCGCGCTCGATGCCGACCGCCCCCACATCGCCATGAGCCTGAGCAAGAGCGTGATGGGCCTGCTCGGCGCCAGCCTGCTGGCCGAGGGCCGCATGCAGGAAGAGGCCAGCGTGGGCAGCCTGGTGCCCGAGCTGGCCGGCAGCGGCCTGGGCGACGCCAAGCTGCGCCAGTTGCTGGACATGACCACGGCGCTGAAGTTCTCAGAGGACTACAGCGACCCCGATGCCGAGATCTGGGCGCATGTGCTGGCCGGCCAGATCCTGCCCCGACCGGCAGGCTACAGCGGCCCCGGCAGCTTGTGCGAATCCATGCCGGGTGTGCAGAAGCTGGGCGAGCACGGCCGGCACTTTGCCTACTGCACCGTCAACGCGGACGCCCTGGCCTGGGTGATGCGCCGCATCACCGGTCTGGACACCGCCAGCCTGCTGTCCCAGCGCATCTGGTCACGCCTGGGCGCCGAGCAGGATGCTTGCATCTCGATCGACCCCGACGGCACCGAATTTGCCGGCGGCGGCCTCAACACCACCCTGCGCGACCTGGCCCGGCTGGGCGAGATGCTGCGCTGCAATGGCTTCTTCAATGGCCAGCAGATCCTGCCGCGCGGGCTGCTGGACGACATCCAGCGCGGCGGCAACACCGCCCTGTTCGACCGCCACAACCCGCCGCCGCAACGCGGCTGGACCTACCGCAACCTGTGGTGGGTCACGCACAACCCGCATGGCGCGATCATGGCGCGCGGCGTGCACGGCCAGGCCCTCTACATCGACCCGGCCGCAGGCATGGTGGTGGCGCGCTATGCCTCTCATCCGATGGCGGCCAACACCGCCAACGACCCCACCACCCTGCCCGCCTGGCATGCGCTGGCCCGGCACCTGATGGCGGACCCGCGCTGAGGCCAGGACCTCTGGCTCCCTCCATCGGTTCTGATGCACCGGTCTGGGCCCATGGCGGTCTACCGGAGCGCTGCTTCAGGGCACTGGGCCGAATGCACTTGAACGGGCGGAGCGAGGCCGAGGCCGCCGGGTGACCGGCTGACTCCGTGCCCGGGGCCAGCGGCCCCGGGCACGGAGCAGAACACGCCAGGCCAGCCTGGCGCTCACGCCGGATTCGTCGAATGCCTGCTTCAAGGCCACCAAGCAAGGTCCGCACCGAGCCCCAAGGCGACATCAGCAGCAAACGCTAGGATGAGCGCGCGCCCATCGACGCCCTCATCCAACGGACCTGCCCATGCTGGAACTGCGACCCACCTGCGAAAACTGCAACCGAGCCTTGCCGCCGGCCTCTCCGCTGGCCCGCATCTGCAGCTTTGAATGCACCTTCTGCATGCCCTGCGTGGACGGCGTGCTGGGCAATGTCTGCCCCAATTGCGGCGGCGGCTTCGTGCCGCGGCCTGTACGCCCGGCGCGGCGCTGGAAGGGCAACGCCTGGCTCGGCGCGCGGCCGGCCACCGGGGCGGTGACGCTGCGGCCGGTGGACGAAGCCGCGCACGCAGCCTTTTCCGAACCGATCCGCCGCCTGCCGCCAGACCGCCGCTGACCCGGGTGCGGGCCTGGGTCGCGCGCTGCCGCCCAGGCCGCTGAAGAGCACGCTGACCCGAATGTTCACCTGCCCCTGCACACGCCGAACATCAGCCCGAACAGGGCCACGCCCAGCGCGTCGGCGGCGCGCTTGAAACGCTGCAATACGCAGCCCGATCTGTGGGTGGCGTTGATGCGGTGCAGCAGGCCCTTGCCTGTGCTGTGGCCGCTGTCCGCCGATCATCTGCAGCCGATGCCAGCCGCTACCATCCCGAGGGTCCCGCCATGCTGCCTGGCGGCCTGCCCGACGGAGCCCCTGATGCCCACACCTTCCCATGCGAATCGGCCTGATACCGCGCGGCGCCTCGGCCTGCTGCTGGGCCTGGCCTTGCTGGCCGCCGCCAGCCTGCCCGCCGCCGCCCAGGCCCCGGCGCCGGTACGGGTGGCGTCCAAGATCGACACCGAGGGCTCGCTGCTGGGCCAGTTGATCATCCGCACGCTGGAGGCCCACGGCATCAAGACCGAGAACAAGCTGCAGCTGGGCAACACCAAGATCGTGCGCAGCGCGCTGCTGGCCGGCGAGGTCGATCTCTACCCCGAGTACACCGGCAACGGCGCCTTCTTCCTGGGCGACGAGAAGAACCCGGCCTGGAAGAACCACGCCGCCGGCTACCAGCGCGTCAAGGCGCTGGACGCCGAGCGCCACCAGCTGGTGTGGCTGGCGCCGGCCCCTGCCAACAACACCTGGGCGATCGCAGTGCGGCAGGACCTGGCGCGCAGCCAGAAGCTGGCCACGCTGGCCGACCTGGCCAAGTACCTGGCCGGCGGTGGCAAGCTCAAGCTGGCGGCGTCGGCCGAATTCGTCGAGCGGCCCGACGCCTTGCCGGCCTTCCAGGCGGCCTATGGCTTCAAGTTGCGGCAGGATCAGTTGCTCACCCTGGCCGGCGGCGACACCGCAGTGACGATCAAGGCGGCGGCCGAGCAGACTTCGGGCGTCAACGCCGCGATGGCCTATGGCACCGACGGCCCGGTAGCCGCGCTGGGCCTGGTGATCCTGGACGACCCGCAGGGGGTGCAGCCGGTGTACGCGCCGGCGCCGGTGGTGCGGGCCGAGGTGCTCAAGCGCCAGCCCCGCATCGCCACGCTGCTGGCACCGGTGTTTGCGGCGCTGGACAGCGCCACGCTGCAGCGCCTGAACGCCCAGATCGCCCTGGAGGGCCAGGACGCCCGCAAGGTGGCCGAGACCTTTCTGAAGAGCAAGGGCCTGCTGCCGTGACGCCCGCGCCGGTGCCGGCTGCGGGCACCGGCGCGGGCACCGTGGGGGGCAGCATGCCGCAGCGGCCCGGGCGGCAACTGCCGCAGCCGGTGCTGACGCTGCTCTGGGCCCTGATGGCCGCCGCCCTGCTGGGCTGGCCCTTTCTGCTGCTGGCACCCAACCGCCTGGTCACCGGCCAGGGCCTGGCCCTGGCATCGCTGGCCAGCGGCGCCCAGGCCTGGCTGCTGCTGCCCATCACCCTGCTGCTGGCGCTCTGCGCCTGGCCGAGCCGCCGGCGCCAGGCGCTGCGCGACGGCCTGGCCGCGCTGGGCGCCGGGCTGCTGCTGGTCGGCCTGGTGGCCGTGGCCGGGCAGGAGGCCGCGCTGCAAAGCCGGCAGGGCAGCACGCTGGCCCGCATCGCCCTGGGCGGCGGCTTCTGGGCCGCAACGCTGCTGGCCTGGGCAATGGCCGCCGACGCGCTGCGCCGCCTGCCCCTGGGTCGCGCCGGGCGCGCAGCGGCCCAGGCCGGGCTGCTGCTGGCGCTGGCCGGCCTGCTGGCGGGCGGCATGCTCGACCAGCTGTCGCTGCTGAAGGAATACGCCAACCGGCAAGAGGTCTTCCAGGCCGCGCTGTGGCGCCACGGCCAGATCGTGGTGGCCGCGCTGCTGCCCACGCTGCTGATCGGCCTGCCGCTGGGCCTGGCTGCGGCGCGCCGCCCGGCGCTGGGCCGGCCCGTGCTGGCCGCGCTGAATCTTGTGCAGACCGTGCCGTCGATCGCGCTGTTCGGCCTGCTGATCGCGCCGCTGGCGGCTGTGGGCGCCGCCTGGCCGGCCTCGGGGGTGCAGGGCATCGGCCTGCTGCCGGCGGTGATCGCGCTGACGCTGTACGCGCTGCTGCCGGTGGTGCACGGCCTGGCCAGCGGCCTGCAGCAGGTCGACCCGGCGGTGGTCGACGCGGCCACCGGCATGGGCCTGGATGCGCGCCAGCGCTTCTGGCAGGTGGAGCTGCCGCTGGCGCTGCCGGTGCTGTGGTCGGCACTGCGGCTGACCACCGTGCAGTTGATCGGCTTGGCGGTGGTGGCCGCGCTGATCGGCGCCGGTGGGCTGGGCGCGATCATTTTCCAGGGCCTGCTCAGCAGCGCGCTCGACCTGGTGCTGTTGGGCGTGCTGCCGGTGGTGGGGCTGGCACTGGCGGTGGACGCCGGCTTCGACCTGATCGCCGCGGCACTGGCGCCTGCCGGGCCGAGGACCCCGCCATGATCGAGTTGCGCGGGGTCAGCAAGCGCTATGGCACCACCCGGGCGGTGGACAGCGTGTCGCTGCGCTTTGCCCCGGGCAGCCTCACCGCGCTGATCGGCGCATCGGGCTCGGGCAAGTCCACGCTGCTGCGGCTGATCAACCGCCTGGTCGAGGCCGACAGCGGGCAGATCCTGCTCGACGGCGCCGATATCTGCCACGGCCCGGCCGAGGCGCTGCGCCGGCGCATGGGCTATGTGATCCAGTCGACGGGTCTGTTTCCGCACTGGACGGTAGCCCGCAACATCGCCACCGTGCCCACCCTGCTCGGGTGGCCGGCGGCGCAGATCGGTGCCCGTGTCGATGAGCTGCTGGCGCTGCTGGGCCTGGACCCGGACGCTTACCGTGGCCGCTATCCGCACCAGCTGTCGGGTGGCCAGCAGCAGCGCGTCGGCGTGGCGCGGGCGCTGGCGGCCCGGCCGGCGGTGCTGCTGATGGACGAGCCCTTCGGCGCGCTCGACCCGCTGACCCGCCAATCCTTGCAGCAGGCCTTGCTGGATCTGCAACTCAGCCAGCGCTGCACCACCGTGCTGGTGACGCA
>JAYUQJ010000063.1:0-5334 GCA_043756825.1 Betaproteobacteria bacterium
GATGCCGAGTACAACCAGTTCGAGGTCGAGGCCGAGAACATGGGCGACGCGGTCAACTACCTCGAAGACGCGATGCCGGTGGAAGTGGTGTTCTACGACAGCAAGGCCATCTCGGTCGAGCTGCCCACCTCGCTGGTGCGTGAGGTGACCTGGACCGAGCCGGCCGTCAAGGGCGACACCTCGGGCAAGGTGCTCAAGCCGGCCAAGATCTCGACCGGTTTCGAGATCCCGGTGCCGATCTTCGTGGCCCAGGGCGACAACATCGAAATCGACACCCGCACCCACGAGTACCGCAAGCGCGTCTGACTCTCGTACCGGCGCCACCCCGGAAGGGCACTGCGGTGCCCTTTTTGCCGGGCGGCAGGCGCCGGTCTGGTCACGCACCGGTGCTACCGTGCGGCCATGAGCTTCGACTTCGACGCAGCGGTGCTGGCACCGCACCGCATGCAGCCCGGGCTGCGCCGAATGGCCCCCGGCGCGGCGCAGCTCACGCCGTCGGTGGTGCCCCAGCGCGGCGTGGCGCGCCATCTGCGCGAAAAGCTGGCGGTGTTGTGGGCCTTTCCCGACCAGGCCCTGTTGTGCGCGCCCGGTTTCGACGCCGGGCCGGCGCTCGCCGCCCTGGCCCGCCAAGCGGTGGCCGAGCACCCGCAAGCCTTGGCGGTGCAGGGCGAGCATTGGCATGCCCCATGGCTGGGCTGGGCGCTGGACGGCGACGGACCGCCCCAGGAAACCGCCACCGGCTGGCCCGAGATCGGCACCCTGCTGCGCCAGTTGCCGCCAGCCTGGCGCCGCAGCGCGCTGCTGAGCCTGGCCTTCGAAGAAGACTTTGCCATCATCGACGCCGCCAGCGGCGTCCTGCCCTGGCTGGCGGTGGCACTGCCGTCGACCTGGGCGCCCGAGCACAAGATCGGCCGCAGCTTTGCCGAGGTGCATGCGCCAGTGGCCGACAACCGGCTGGTCGTCGGCGCGGCGCCGCAGTTGCTGACCCTGGTGACGGCGGGCGAACGCTGGGAGCGCTTCGTCTGGACCTTGACCGCCCACCCGCGCCTGCATGCCCACCCGGATCGGGTGGACCCCGCGCGCTGGCCGACCGGCCTGGACGACGACGCCCTGGCGGCCCAGACCTGGTGGCGTACCGAGCGCCAGACCTTCATCCCGGTGCCGGGCGGCAGCCAGGCGGTGTTCACCATCCAGGTACAGGTCACGCCGCTAGCCCGCGCCTTCAGCGGGCCGGCCCAGGCCGCGCAGGTGCATGAGGCCCTGGCGACGATGAGCGACGCGGTGCTGGCCTACCGCGGCCTTGGCCAGGCACGGGCGCCGCTGCTGCGCTGGCTGGCGCGCCAGGCCGCAGCGTGAGCTGGGGCCCGATCCAAGCCGCCCGCATCGACTTCAACGATCCCGGGGCGCTGGCACCGGCCACTGGCCATGGCTTCCCGGCCCGCGCGGACGGGCTGGCGCGGGCAGCCCATGTCTTTCTGGGTGGCAACGGCCTGCCCGGGCGCTGGGCCGGCCGCGAGCGCTTCACGGTGCTGGAGACCGGCTTCGGCCTGGGCCACAACTTTCTGGCCACCTGGGACGCCTGGCGGCGCGATCCGCGGCGCTGCACGCGCCTGAGCTTCGTCAGCATCGAGCCACACCCGCCGCCACAAGCCGATCTGGCGCGCGCCCATGCGGCGTCCCCGCTGCCGGCGCTGGCCGGCGCACTGGTGGCGCGGTGGCCAGTGCTGAGCCCCGATCTGCAGCTCATCGATTTCGACGCCGGCCGGGTAAGGCTGCTGCTGGCGCTGGGCGACCCGGCCCGGGTACTGCCCGAGCTGGTGGCCCGCGTCGACGCCTTCTACCTCGACGCCGTCCCGCTCGACGGCTTCGCGCCCGCGCGCACCGCCGACCGATGGGACGCCCGCCAGCTGCGCGGCCTGCACCGGCTGGCCGCGCCCGAAGCAACGCTGGCCACCTGCAGCGTGGCCGACGGCCTGCGCGACGGTCTGCGCGACGGTCTGCGCGACGGTCTGCAGTCAGCCGGTTTCGAGGTCCATGCGGCCCCCGGCCTGGCCGGGCAAGGCGAGATGACGCTGGCCCGCTTCGCGCCGCGCGTGCGCACCGCGCCGCCGCCCGGCCGGCAAGCGCTGGCTGCGGCGGCCACCGGCAGCCCGCAGGTGGCGGTGATCGGCGCCGGCCTGGCCGGCGCGTCGGTGGCACGCACGCTGGCCGCCCAGGGTGTGGAAGTGCAGGTTTTCGACCGCCAGCCCGGCCCGGCGGGCGAGACCTCGGGCAATCCCGGCGGGCTGTTCCACGGCATCGTGCATGGCCACGATGGCCCGCATGCGCGCTGGCTGCGCGCCGCCGCGCTGCACACCGAGCGGGTATTGCGGCCCGACATCGAGGCCGGCCGCCTGCCCGGCGCCATCGCAGGCCTGCTGCGCGGAGAGCAAGCGCTGGACGCCGGCGCGATGGCGGCGTTGCTGCAGCGCCAGGCATTGCCGCCCGCCTATGCCCAGGTGCACCCCGCCGCGCTGCCCGGGGGCCGGCCCGCCTGGTTCTACCCCGGCGGCGGCTGGGTCTCGCCGGCCGCACTGTGCGCGGCCTGGCTGGCCGGCGACGGCATCGCCGCGCGCTTTGGCTGCGGCGTGCACCGGCTGCAGGCGACAGGGCGCCGCTGGCGCCTGCTCGACGACCACCAGCACACCCTGGCCGAGGTCGACGCGGTGCTGCTGTGCAACGCCGCCGATGCCGCCCGACTGGCAGGCGCGCCTGGCTGGCCACTGCAGCAGCGACGCGGCCAGACCACGCTGCTGCCGGCCGCCCAGCCCGGCGCGCCGCTGCTGCCTTGGCCGATCGCCGACGGCGGCTATGCGCTGCAGCTGGCCGATGGCCGGCTGCTCTGCGGCGGGGCGTCGCAGGCCGAGGACCGCGATCCGCTGGCGCCCGCTGGCGCCTTGCGCGAAGCCGACCATGCGGTCCACCTGGCCACGCTGCGCCGGCTGACCGGCTGGGCGGGCACGCTCGACCCGGCGCTGCTGCAAGGCCGGGTCGGCTGGCGCCTGCAGGCCGATGACCGCCTGCCCCTGCTGGGTGCGGTGCCCGACGCGCTGGCGTCCGCAGGCAGCCGGCGCCTCGACCAACCGCGCTTCGTGCCCCGCCGACCGGGGCTGTATGTCTTCAGCGCCCTGGGCTCGCGCGGTATCACCCAGGCCGCGCTGGGCGGTGAGATCCTGGCCGCAACCCTGACCGGTGCGCCGGTTCCCGCCCCGGCCGCGCTGCTGGACGCGCTGGACCCGGCGCGCTTCAGCGCCAGGGCGCTGCGGGCCGCCCGTCGCTGATCAGTCAAAAGTCAAGGTGCGCACGCCGGCTGCCGTGCCCAGCAGGCAGACCCGCGCCCGCTGCCGGGCGAAGATGCCCACCGTCACCACGCCGGGCCATTGGTTGACCTCGGTCTCCATCGCCAGCGGGTCGGTGATCTGCAGGCCACGCACATCCAGCAGCAGGTTGCCGTTGTCGGTGGTCACACCGGCCCGCACGCTGGCCTGGCCGCCGAAGGCCGCCGCAAAGCGCCGCGCCACCTGGCCCGCCGCCATCGGGATCACCTCCACCGGCAGCGGGAAGCGGCCCAACACCTTCACCCGCTTGCTCTCGTCGGCGATGCAGATGAAGCGCTCGGCCAGGTCAGCGACGATTTTCTCGCGGGTCAGTGCCGCCCCGCCGCCCTTGACCATGCAGCCGGCGTGATCGATCTCGTCGGCACCGTCGATGTAGACCGGGATGCGCTCGACCGAATTGGCGTCCAGCAGTGCAATGCCATGGGCCTGCAGCCGCTCGCTGCTCTTGACCGAGCTGCTGATGGCCCCGCGCAACGTGTGCTTGATCGTCGCCAGCGCGTCGATGAAGCCGTTGACGGTGGAGCCGGTACCCACCCCCACCACGCTGCCGGACACCACGTAATCCAGGGCGGCGCGACCGACGAGGGCCTTGAGTTCATCCTGGGTCATGGGGTGCGGGGCCGGCGCGCGAGGGCCGAGAGTGACAGGCACCCGATTATCGCCAGCGCCCGCGCGACAAGCCCCGCTGGGGCGCCAACCCGGCGGCAAGTGAATCCGGCTCGGCCGAGCGGCCACCCTGGCGCGGGTGCCATTCAATTCGTCAACACCCTCTTGGGGCAACGCAGAACAAGTCCCTCGCGGCGGGCCTCACCGACAATCCAGGCCATGCCGCTGATTCCTTACGCCCTGACCCGTCCCTTCCTGTTCGGCCTCGACCCCGAGCGCGCCCATGACCTGACGATGGACGCCATCGCCGGCTTTCAGGGCACGCCCCTGCAATGCCTGTGGCAGCAGCCGCGCATCAGTGATCCCGTCAGCGTGGCCGGCTTGAGCTTCCCCAACCGAATCGGCCTGGCCGCCGGGCTGGACAAGAACGGTCGCTGCATCGACGGCCTGGGTGCGATGGGCTTCGGCTTCATCGAAGTGGGTACCGTCACCCCGCTGGGCCAGCCCGGCAACCCCAAGCCGCGCATGTTTCGCCTGCCCGAGCAGGACGCGCTGATCAACCGCCTGGGCTTCAACAACCAGGGGCTGGCGGCCTTCGTGGCCAACGTTCGGCGGGCGCGCAGCTTCCGCGCCGCCGGCGGCATCGTCGGCCTGAACATCGGCAAGAACGCCGCCACGCCGATCGCGGACGCCGCAAGCGACTACCTGCTGGGTCTGGATGGTGTCTACCCGCATGCCGACTATGTGACCGTCAACATCAGCAGCCCCAACACCCAGAACCTGCGCGCGCTGCAGAGCGACGCGGCCCTGGACGCGCTGCTGGGCGCGCTGCAGCAGCGCCGCCAGCAACTGGCCACCCGGCACGGCCGCCAGGTGCCGATATTCGTGAAAATCGCCCCCGATCTCGACGATGGCCAGGTGCAGGTGATCGCCGCCACCTTGAAGCACAACGGCATCGACGGCGTGATCGCCACCAACACCACCATCAGCCGCGCTGCGGTGCAAGGCCTGGCGCATGCCGACGAAGCCGGTGGCCTGAGCGGCCGGCCGGTGTCGGCGGCCAGCAACCGGGTGATTGCGATGCTGCGCGCCGCGCTGGGCCCGGGCTATCCGATCATCGGCGTAGGCGGCGTGATGAGCGGCGCAGACGCCCGCGCCAAGCGCGCGGCGGGGGCCGATCTGGTGCAGCTCTACACCGGGTTGATCTACCAGGGGCCGGGGCTGGTGCGCGAGGCGGCGCAGGCGCTGATGCACGGCTGAGAGACTGAGAGTTTTTCGATCATGCCCGCTCACCACCCCAAAACGCACCCGCTCGTCGTTGCAAATGCTCGCCATAGCCCGGGCTATGGCT
>JAYUQJ010000064.1:0-5330 GCA_043756825.1 Betaproteobacteria bacterium
CCGCCTCGCCCGCAGACGCCGCAAGCGCGCGCTGGCAGACCTGCCGCAATCGATGTGCGCTGGCGCTGCAATTGGGCGCCGGCATCGGCCCGGGCGATCTGCGCGCCCTGCGCCTGGCCGACCTGCTGCCGCCCGCCTCATCGACGCCCGGACGCCCGCCCGGCCTGGCAGCGTCGGCTGCGGGGCCAGGCAGCGTCACCGGATGGCTACTTGCCGTGCCGGCCAATGGCAACGCCCGGCCCTACCTGGCCCCCTTGGCCAATTGGGCCGTACCGGTCCTGCTGCAATGGCTGGATTGCCGCGCCCGGCAGCACCTTGCCGGCCGGCAGCTGTTCCCGTCCACCCGCAGCGGCAAGCCCTGGGGCAAGGTGGCGCAGTACGCCTCCGCACGGCGCTGCCTGGCAGACGCCGGGCTGCCGGACGACCCCGGCGGTTCGTTCCGCCTGCGCCACAGTTTTGCCCTGCGCCAGCTGGCCCATGGCCACGCCGCCGATACCGTGGCGTCCTGGTTGGGCGTCAGCGACCCGGCGGTGATGCAGCGCTACAGGCTGGCGCTCGGCCACAGTAGCCCGGCGGCAGCAGCGGCGGCGCCGCCGACCCCGGCCGACGCCAGCGACAACAGCCCGGCAGTGGCGCCAGGCACCACCATCGCCTGGCCGGTCTGACTCCCCCAGCATCCACGCCGGGCCCCGCTTCGGCCAGCACCAGCTGGCGCAGACCCTGGCCGGGTCACCCCGGATGGATCGAGCGCCAGGCCTGCTGCAGCACTTGGGCCGATGCCGCCAAGGCCCCGGCTTCGACGTCGTCCATGGACGGCGCCAGCACCTGTGTGCCACCGTCCAGCCCCACCACGGTGGGCAGCGACAAGGCCACGCCGTGCAGACCCAGCGCACCCGCCTGCACCCGCGACACGGTCAACAGCCGGCGCTCGCCACGCAGCAGGCTGCGCAGCAGATGGGCCGTCACCAGGCCGATGGCATGGTTGGTGGCCCCCTTGCGTCGGATCACTTCATAGGCTGCGGTGCGCACCTCGGTCGCCAGCAGCGGCTCTTGCGCCCGCATCCAATCCGGCCAGTCGCGCAGCGCCACGCCACCTACCCGCGCGCCCGACCACAGCACCACCTCAGAGTCGCCATGCTCGCCCACCACCTGGGCATGTACCGACTGCGGGGCCAGGCCCAGGTGTTGGCCCAGACTCTGGCGCAGCCGGGCGGTATCGAGCATGGTGCCGGTGCCCAGCACCCGCTCGGGCGGCAGGCCGCTGGCCTGGGCCATCACCTGGGTCAGCACATCCACCGGGTTGCTCACCATCACCACGATGCCGCCGAACCCCGCCAAGGTGTGGCCGATGTCGGTCACCAGGCGGGCGTTGTCGCGCAACAGGTCCAGGCGCGACTCGCCTGGCTTGCCGCCCCGCCCGGCCGCCACCACCACCACCTGGGCATCGCGCATCTGCGCCATGCTCACCGCCTGCACGCTGCAGCGCGGATAGAAGGCAGCACCGTGCGCCAGGTCCATGGCCTCGCCCTCGGCCAGGTCCTGGCGCAGGTCGTTCAGCCACAGCGCATCGGCCACACCCGACTGCAAGGTGGCCATCGCCACGCTGGTGCCGACCCAGCCACAACCGATGATGCCGACCCGTTTGTCCATGCTGCCGCCCCGATGCGTCCGCCCGCCGGTCTGCATTGACCCGCCACACCCCAGTATCCGCCCCACCCGGCCCTTGATGCGCCACTGCGCAAGTTCATCGGCGTCGCCATCGAGGCGATGGCCGGGGGTAGCAGCCTCGGCCGCCGGGCCTAACGGTCTGGCGCTGCGGGCGGCGGCAGGATCGCAGGCGCGTCTGCCGGGCTTGGCCCGGCGTCAGTGGCTGGCGCTGCGGCGTCGGGCGTGGGGACGTCAGGCGCGGGGGCGGCATCGCTTGCGGCATCGCTGGCGGCGTCGCTGGCGTCCGGTTCCGCCGCAGCCGGCACGGCGTCGTCCGGGGCAGCGGATGCCCCCGGCGCTGCACCGGCCGACGGCCGGTCGGTTTCGGCTTGTCCGGTGTGCAGCGCGGCCAGGGCATTGGTCATGCTCTGGGCCCAGCTGTCCTGCTCGTCGGCCAGCACTTTTTCGGTGGTGGTCACCAGCTTGTCGACATTCACCGGGTCGGCCTGCTCGTCGGGCAGCAGCGCGGTCCACCAGGCCAGCAGATTCCTCAGATCGGCGGCGGTCTGGTTGTAGCTGGTCAGGTGGGTCTCGAACTGCTTGTAGCCCACAAAGGCCAGTGCCGCACTGGCCAATGCGCTGGTCAGCGCCACCAGGCTGACCCAGGCGCCGCCCATGGCGGCCAACAGCGTGCCCACTGCCCCCACCCCGATCGCCACCATCTGCCAGCCGCTGGCCCGGCGCTCCAGCCGGGTGGTGCGGTTGGCGTAGAAAGCCAGCTGGTCGCTCAGGCGCAGCCGCACATAGCGGTCGGTGCCCAGCAGGCTCAGCCCGTCGTCACCGGCGGCCACGGCGCCAGCGGGAGGAATAGCGCCGACGTAGAGCGGGTTGGCCATCGAATTGACCTCGGTGCGGGCCAGCCGCCGGGTGATGTCCTCCATCGCCTCCTGCAGGCACTTCTCGGGCGCCCCGTCGGCCAGCGCCTGGCTGGTCCGCACCCGGTAGCGGTAGATCTCGCGCTTGAGCGCCTCGGCCGCCGCGCGCAACAACACCCAGCGCTTGCCCGGCGAGAAGCGGTTGCTGACCGCAATCAGCGCCGACACGCTGATCGGCGCCACGATCAGCCCGTAACGCAGGCTGTCGGCCGTCCAGTGCCAGCCATTGGATGCGCCCCAGGCGTGCGCCACCGACATCGCCACCACCACCAGGCCCAGCACCAGGATCCAGCCCTGCACATTGTCAAAGTCTTTCTGCTGCTGCCCGGCCGCCCGGTCGAGCGCGCCAAAGGTTTCCCAGGCCAGGCGCAGCACGCCGGCCCCGCCACTCTCACGGCGCAGCGCGGCGGCCAGGGCGTCCACCGCGCCGGCGGCCTTGTCGCCCAGCGTGATGCAGCAGATCTGGCCGTCGGCCAGGATGTCGGTGACGCGCGGGTCATCGTTGTCGGCTGCACCGGCCTTGAACTGGCGCGCCAAGGCGTCGGCGGCGCCGCCGCTGCCCTCGACCAGGAGCACCGGCCAGCGCCGGGTCACCGCCTGCTTGACCTCGGCCAGCGTGGCCGGCCCGCCGCCCATCACCAGCAGCATCGGCCGGGCGCCGCTGGCCGCCGTACCGGCCGCCGGCCGGGCCTCTGCCAGGGCCTGCACCACATCGGCCTGGGCGCGCAGCTCGCTGCCCCAGGCCAGCCCCGGCGTGGCCAGCAGGTGGGTCAGGCCGGCCACCGGCACCTCGGCCGCAGCCGGGGCTGCCGTGCCGGGCAAGGCCAGCAAGGCCTGGGGCGCCACGCCCAGCAATTGCACCGGCCCGCCCGCATCGGCCACCACCTGGCCCAGCAGGGCCGGCAACCCTTGGCCGCAGGCGCGCATCACGCACAGGGCCCGGCCGCCACTGCCGTGCTGCGCGGCCAGGTCGGCCAGGGTGCGCAGCAGCCCGCGCGCCAGCAGCTGGGTCAGGCGCGGGCGCAAGGCTTCATCGAGCCTGTCGTCACCGCCTGCCAACACCACCAGCGCCGCCACCGGCGGCAAAGCCAGCGCGGTGGCCCAATCGGCGGGTTTGCCGCCGGCGTCGGTCAGCACCAGGTTCAGCAGCGCGCCATCGGGCAGGGTGATCGGGCCGGCATTCTGCATCTGGGCAACTCCTGTCGTGTGGGCCAGGGTGCGGACAGTGCCACCCAGCCTGCATCCTGCAACAGGGCGCTTGTTTTTGTAAGACCTAGGAGCGCGAGTTCAGGCTGCAGGCGTCGCCGGGTACAGCCCGTGCACCCGCCCATGCAGCCGCGCCAGCCCCAGCAGTGCATCGATCATCGGCGTGGCCACGCCGACCCGCTGCGCGATCTCGCGCACCACCGTCACCAGCGCGTCCAGCTCGATCGCACGGCCGGCCTCCACGTCCTGCAGCATCGAGGTCTTGAAGGCGCCCAGCTTGCGGGTGATCCGGTGGCGGTCTTCCGGGGTCTGGTCGATCCGGCAGCCGATGCGCGCGCCCACCGCAGCGGCCTCGTTCATCGCCGCGCCGCACAGGGCACGCACCAGCGGGTCGTCGAGCACCCGGTCGACCGTGGCGCCGGTGAGGGCGGTGATCGGGTTGACCGTCATGTTGCCCCACAGCTTGTACCAGATGTCGCGGCGCACATCGGCCGATACCGTGGCCTCGAAACCCGCCGCCAGCATCAGCGCGGCCAGCGCCTGCACCCGGTCGCTGACGCCGCCGGCCGGCTCGCCGATGATCAGGCCCTGGCCCATCTTGTGCAGCACCAGGCCGGGCTCGGGGGTGAAGGTGCTGGCATGCACCACGCAGCCGATCACCCGGGGCAGCGGAATGGCGGCGCCGATCGCCCCGCCGGGATCGATGCTGTGCAGCGGCGCATCCCCCAACGCCGGGGCGCCGGCGCCCAACCACCAGGGCACGCCGTTCATCGCCGGCAGCACCAGGGTCTGGGGGCCCAGCAGCGGCCCGATGGCAGCCGCTACCGCGCCCAGAGCCGGGCCCTTGACGGCGACCACCACCAGGTCTTGCGGGCCCAGCGCGGCCGGGTCGGCACTGGCCTGCACCGGCGCGGCCAGCAGCGCGCCGCCCTGGCGCAGGCGCAGGCCGTGCTGCTGCAGCGCCGCCAGCGTGGCGCCACGCGCCACCGCGCTGACCTGGCAGCCGCCGGCCAGCGCCAGCCGGGTGCCGATGAAGCCGCCGATGGCGCCCACCCCGTAGATACAGACTTTCATGGTCGGGCTGCAGCGGACGGCCGGCCTACCTGGCAAACACCTGGCGCATGTCGGCGAAGGACTTGAACTCCAGCGCGTTGCCCGACGGATCGAGAAAGAACATCGTGGCCTGCTCGCCCACCTCGCCCTTGAAGCGCACATGCGGCTCGATGATGAAGCGGGTGCCGGCGGCCTGCAGCCTGGCCGCCAGCGCATGCCAGGCGTCCATGCCCAGGATGGCGCCGAAATGGCGCACCGGCACCGCGTCGCCGTCCACCTGGCCGGTGGCGGCCAGGCCGCATTCGTCGGGTGACAGGTGGGCCACCACCTGGTGACCGTGGAAATCGAAATCGACCCAGGCATCGCTGCTGCGGCCTTCGGGGCAGCCGAGCAGGCCGCCGTAGAACTGGCGGGCCTCGGCAATGTCGCGGACCGGGAAGGCGAGGTGGAACAACGCGGTGGGCATGGTCTGGGCTTTCGGGCAGGCCC
>JAYUQJ010000065.1:0-5285 GCA_043756825.1 Betaproteobacteria bacterium
GCCTCGCTGATCGCCAGATTGCGCACGCCGCACTGCACGGTGGCGCTGCGGGCCGGCGCGTCGAGCTTGATGATGCGGTTGAACTTGGCCAGCGACAGCACCACGCCCAGGGGGTGCGGCATGGCGCCGCCCGACAGCCCGGTGCCGGCACCGCGCGCCACCACCGGCGCGCCCAGGGCATGGCAGGCCTTGAGCACCGCAGCCACCTGGGCCTCGGTCTCGGGCAGGGCCACCACCAGCGGCAGCTGGCGGTAGGCGGTGAGGCCGTCGCACTCGTAGGGCACGGTGTCCTCGCGCTGCCACAGCAGCGCATGGGCCGGCAGCAGCGGCGCCAGCGCGGCCACCACCTGGGCCTGGCGGGCGGCGCGGTCGGCAGGGGCGGCGGCCAGCGCAGCGGCCGGCAGGGGGGCGTTCATACGGGGTCTCCTCGCATCAATGCGTCACTGTAAGCACTTCGGGGCCAGGGATTGCACGCCACCCGGCTTGGGCGGCCGCACCCCAGGGGTATGCAATGTGCAGTTCGATCCACCCCCCTCCGCCCAAGCTGTGGTCCAGGCCGACGGGAATGGCCCTGCTGTAAAAAGGCCGCGACGCTGCTGCCAAGCCACGGCTTGGCGCCCTGTGCCGGGCCGGGCGCCCCTGTCGCTCAGGCCGCGAACACCGTCAACACGCCGGTGTAGCCGTAGAGGCGGTGGTGGGCGATCTCGCCGCCGGCGAAGAAGCCCACCAGCGGCACGTCACCCAGGGCGTGCTGGACGATGCGGGCCTCGGCCGAGGGCGCGCCGAAATGCGGCCCGCCGCGGCCGGAGCAGGACACATACACCGCAGCGCCGATACGCGATGGCGCCGGGCTGCCAGACCCATCGGACGCGCCGTCATTGCCCTCGAGCTCATCGCGGATCTCGGCGCAGATGCGCACCAGGTCGCGCCGGGCGGCCGCCGCGTCACGGCTGCAGAAGGCCAGCTGGTGACCCATGTCGGCCAGGTCGGCGATGGCGATGCCCTGGCGCGCCGGGTCGATGCCGATCAGGTGGCGCACCCGGGTGTCGGTCCCGAACTGGCCGTGCGACCCGCCCCGCCCTGGCGCAGCCGGCCCGCCCGGGGCGGTCAGTCCGACCAGGGTGCTGCGCAGCGCGGCCATGGCCTGTTGCGGGCGCTGCAGCGAAATGCCCAGCGCGGCCAGCAACAGCGGCAGGGCCGGCTCGCCGTCCAGCGTGAGCACCAGGTTGCGTTCGCTGGCGGTGATGCTGCGGGTCGGCCCCAGCGGCTGGCAGCCCTGGGTGACGCGGGAGACCATCGCCACCCCGGCCGCGAAACCCACGCCCGACAAGCCGCCTTCGAACACCGCGTCGGCAATGTGCACGCAGCGCTGGTGCGACGCGGCCAGGCCGCCGAACAAGTAGCCGCTGGCGGTGCGGCCGGCCAGCTCGGCGATCAGTTCGTCCAGGTCGTGGGTGCGCGGATCGGCATGCACCAAGGCGCTGTGCAGGGCGCCCGCGGCCAGCGGCGTGCGGCCGTTGAAGACCTGGAAGCTGTCGGCCGGCAGGTCGCTCAGCATCAGCACCAGCGCGGGCTCGTCGATGTACTCCACCCCGCTGGCCATCACGCCGACGCCGGTATTGCCGACCCAATGCACCCCGGGCCAGCGCTGCTGCAGGTCGGCCAGCAGGGCTTCGGCCTGTGGCGCCAGCGCATCGGTCAGGTAGATCCAGCCCAGCGTGGCCGCCAGTGCCGGCCGGCTTGCGGTGCGCTGGGCCTCGATCTGCGCGGCTGCCAGCGCCAGCGCCATCGACCCATCGGGGTGGGTGGCGTGGGCGGAAATGAAGCGAGGCATTGAAACCGCGATCTGCGAGCCGGGCGCGGGACGGGCCCGGTTTCTCAGCGCGGCTTGCGCGCCGGGCTGCGTTTGGCCGCCGGGTGCGCCGGTGCGGCGGTCTTGCGGCCGGCCGCCGAGGTGCCGGGCCGGGCCGCCGCGCCGCTGCCGGTCATCTTGCGCACGCCGCCGGCTACCGTTTGCGCGGCGGTCTGGGCTGCCGCCAGCGGCATCGCCGCAGCCGTCTTGAGGGTCGCGCCGGCGGCCTCCAGGCCTTGCTTGACCATCGTGCCGGCGAGTTCGCGGGTGGCGTCATCGCCGCTGTCCTGCAGGGCCTTGGTAGCCAGTTCGGTGAATTGCTGGGTCAGGGCGCCCCACCACTGCATCGGGTCGATCACGCCCGGCGGGCTGCTGGTGGGGGCTTGGTCCCGGGCTGCGGCGGCAGGCGCTGGTGCCGGCGCCGGTGCGGGCGCGGCGGCCGGCGCTGCGGACGGCAGGCGGATCTTGAGCGACTCGGTCAGGGCGTGCATCGACACGTTCATGGTCTTCAATGTCGACAGGGTCATGCGCTGCACCTCCAGGGCCTGGATCGACGCGCCCAGCAACCGGGCGTTCTGCTCCAGCCAGTACTGCACGGTGCGCAGCTCGTTGATGCGCTTGTCCAGTTCCTCGGGGTCCAGCGTGGGCGCAATCCACTGGCCCACGCCAGGCAGCGCGGCGCCGGCGTTCTTCACCAGGCCTTGCAGAAAGTCGAAGCCGGGCACCATCTTGGCAAAGGCGTTGGTGGGATCGTTCATCGGGGCACCTCGGGGCAGTCGGCGGGGATGGCCGCATGGTAGCCCCGCCGGGGCGCGCCCGCCTGACGCCGGTCAGCGGCCGCTCAGGCCGACGCGGCGCACGTCGAAACCCTGGTCGGCCAGCAGCGCGGGCAGGGCCTGCGCAGTCTCCAGCGATACCAGCGCCTTGCCGCTGGCGCGGGCGAAACCAGCCAGCATCGCCTCCTGGCCGAAGGCCGGGTCCAGACCGTCGCGGCGGGCCGACAGCACGGTCAGCGCCAGGGCCTGCAGCAGCAGCGGCTGGGCGGTAAAAGCCGGGTTGTTCACGCAGGCCGTGCCGGCCAGCGCGCGCAGCCGTTCGCGCAGTGCCGGCGGCAGGCCTTGTTGGGACTCGCGCTGGCGCAGGTCCTCGCCAGCAGCGGCCAGCGCCGGGCCCAGCGCGGGGTCGGTCGGGTCGAGTTCAAGGGCCACGGTGTCGGCCGCGCGCAGCGCGCGGCTGATGCCCGGCCCCGGGAAGGCCCAGGCCAGTTTGCCCACATGCAGCGTGCCATACAGCCAACCGGCGCGGCCGTCCTTCTCGAAGCGCCACAGCAGCCCGCGGTCGCGGGCCTCGCGCTGGCCTGTCTGCACTTGCTCGGGCGTGGGCGCGCGGGCCGGCGGCGGGCAGTCGGCCACTGCCGGGGCGTGCAAGGCGCCGGCCAGCAGGGCCGCCAGCCCGGCGCGGCGCAGGCCGCGCCAGGTCAGGGCGACGCGGGCCCCAGGCCGCGCGCTGCCGGGGCGGGCGGTGGTGCGGGGGGCAGGGCCGGTCATTCGGCAGGCGGACGCAGCCGCAGCACCCCGTCGGCCTGGCTGAAGCGCAGCTTGCCCAGCACGTCCATGCCCAGCAGCGGCGACCCCAGCGCCGGCAACACGGTCAGCGGCAGCCGCTGCACCCGCACGCCACCCTGCAACTCAAGATCGCCCCGGCCGACCCAGCCTTGCACCGTGCCGCCGGCGGTGGCCGATCGCACGCTGCCCTCGGCGCGCAGGCCGGCAGCCTGGGCCAGCGCCAGCGGCAGCGCAGTGCGCGTGGCGCCGGTGTCCACCAGAAATTCGACCGCCACGCCGTTGACCGTGCCGGGCCAATGGAAATGCCCGTCCGGGCTGCGCCGCAACTCGATCGACCCGCCCTCGGCGCTGAACAGGCTCTGGCGCTGGCGGTCCTGCCAGAACTGCACCGCCAGGAACACCGCCGTGCCCAGCAACAGCCACAGCGTGAGGTGCTTGAGTGAACTCGGAAACTCTTTCATGGCCCGACGATGCCATGGAACAGGCATCCGCGAGGGGCGGCAGGCGAATGGCCGCAGGTGATGTGCGCCCGGTGCCGGGACGATCGGCAGGGGGGGGCTGGTGATGTGCCCACGCAGCGGGAACGGTTCAAACCGGGTCGGCGTGGCCAGGTCCTGCTGGCCGGGTGTCGGCCACGGCATCGAGCGCCGCCGTGCCAGCGGTGTCGGCGCCGGCCACGGCCGGACCGGTCACCCGCTGATCGATCGCACCGAACACGCTCTGCCCGTCTCGGCCCATCATCTCGATGCGCAGGGTGTCGCCCAGGCGCAAATAGCCGGTCCGGGCCTGGCCCGTGTCCAGCACCTCGATCGCCCGCAGCTCGGCCAGGCTGCTGCAGCCCTGGCCGGGGTTGGCATGGCTGACCGGCCCGGACCCGACAACCGCGCCGGCGCGCAAGTTGCGCGTCTTGGCCAGGTGCGCGATCAGCTGGCCGAAGTGCCAGGCCATGCCGGTGCCGGCCTCGGTCTGGCCCACGCGCCGGCCGTTGCAGATCGATTGCAGCGTCAGGTGCACCCGGCCGCTCTGCCAGGCCGGGCCCAGCTCGTCGGGCGTCACCGCCACTGGGCCGAAAGCGGCGGCAGGTCGGCTCTGCACCAGGCCAAGCCCGCCGGCACGCTCGCTGGCCTCCCATTGCCGCAGAGCCCAGCCATTGGCCAGCATCAGCAAGCGTACGCCGTCCAGCGCCTGCTCGGGGCTGGCACCCATGCCCACCTCGCCGGTGATCACCGCCAGCCCGGCCTCGAAGTCGATGCCCCAGGCCTCGGTGCCAAACCAGGCGTCACTGCAGGGCCCAAGAAAGTCGTCGCTGGCGCCCTGGCTCATGCGCAGGACGGCGGCGGCATCCCCCGGCTGCGGCGCACCGCCAGCCCGCTGCAGGCGGTCCAGGTAGCTGGGGCAGGCCGACCCCACCGCCCATTGGCCAGCCCGGGGCAGCGGCGCCATGCACAGGCGCGGCTCGAAGTTGAAGGCATGCCGGGCTTTGCCCTGGTTGAGGGTGACATACAGGTCCTGTAGCTGCGGCGACAGGAAGTTCCAGTCGTCCAGCACCTGCTGCAGGCGGGTGGCCATGCCCGTGGCGAAATGCGCGGTGGACAGGTCGCGCGAGACGACAAGCAGCTGGCCGTCGCGCGAGCCGTCGTGGTACGAGGCGAGTTTCATGGGCAGAGGCCGCGGCGGGCCGCCGTGGCAGGTCGGGCAGGTGTCAGAGCCGGCATTGTGCGGGCGCTTGCGCCTGGGGCGCGACCCGCCCGTCGACCCTCTCAGGTCCTTCTTGAGAGCATCCCAGGCCCCTGGCGGCACCCGGCGTTCGCGGAGAAACGATCTTGCGCTACAAGGTGAACGGCAGCGCCGAGATGACCGAAATAGCA
>JAYUQJ010000066.1:0-5255 GCA_043756825.1 Betaproteobacteria bacterium
GGCTTGTCGCCCTTCACGCGCAGGACCTGGTAGTCCATCAGGATCATGGCCTCGTTGCGGCGCAACGTGGGGGCCTCCGGCAGGCGCGCATCGGGCTGCTGAGCCGCCGCGGTCGCGCCCGCAAGCAGCCCCGTCGACAAGACAGCGCCCAGTATGTTGACGCGTGTGGCCATAGGTCCTTCGATGAGTGCTTGAGCGGGCATCCATGCCCCGGTCCCCGGGGCTCGTCGCATGGCCGAACGCTCGCCCTGCCTGGCGCGAGCGCACGCCGACGCCGCAGGCTTGATCGGCATGGTTGCCCACCTAGTTTAGGGTCCCCTGCAGGCTCGTTGCCATGCTCGTTCCTTGGCCAAGCCGACGTCTCTGCACGTCGATCGGCGCGAAGACGTCGAACGCCCCTGACCAGAGGCGCAGGCGGCTCGTCTCGCAGCCGGCGGCCGCCAGCCTCGTCACCACCGGTGGCGCCATGTCCAGCGCGCGCGCCGCCTTGGCAAAGCCGCCTTCTTCGACGACGCGGGCAAAGACCTTCATCGCGCGCAGCTGATCCATGCCTTCCCCTCGTGTGACGGCGCACGGGGCGGCACCGCAACGGCGACAATGAGCCCCCGACCCCCTCGAGCCGCCGCCCGGGGCCTTTTCCGGCCCCCGGCGGCGATTGCATTTGATGTTTGCCTTCTTCGAAAAACGCATCCTGCCCACCGCCCGGCCCGGCACCGCCCCGCCGGCCGGGCTGTTCGCGTTCTACTGGCACTACGTGAGCCAGGCGCGCGGTCTGTTCGGCGCCATGTTCCTCACCGGCCTGACGGTGGCGCTGATAGACACCCTGATCCCCGTCTTCATCGGCAAACTGGTGCGCCTGATGGAAGCCGGCGACCGCGCCGCGGCGCTGGCGCAGGCGCTGCCGCAACTGCTGCTGATGGCCGCGCTGGTGCTGCTGGGCCGCCCGGCCGCGCTGCTGCTGGACAGCCTTGTGCGCAACAACGCCGTGCTGCCGGGTGTGACCAGCCTGATCCGCTGGCAGAGCCACTGGCACGTGGTGCGCCAGAGCTGGCCCTTCTTCCAGAACGACTTTGCAGGCCGCATCGCCAACCGCGTCATGCAGACCAGCAACGCGGTGCGCGAGAGTGTGGTCAGCTGCATCCGCGCGGTCTGGTACATCGTGATCTACGGCCTGTCGGCACTCGTGCTGATGAGCCTGGCCGACTGGCGGCTGGCGATTCCCACTGCGCTGTGGTTCCTGGGCTATGTCTTCTTCCTGCGCCACTTCGTGCCCCAGATGCGCGACCTGGCGAAAGTCAGTTCTGAGTTGCGCAGCCAGGTCATGGGGCGTGTGGTGGACAGCTACACCAACATCCTCACCGTCAAGCTCTTTGCCCGCGCGCGCGACGAAGACACCTACGTGCGCGAAGTGATTGACGAGCACAGCGGGGCCATTGCTGCGCACATGCGCCTGATCACGACCTTCATGACCACGCTGTCGGCGCTGAATGCGCTGTTGCTCGTCAGCACGGCGGCAATAGGCATCACGTTGTGGGGCCAGGGGCTGATCGACGCCGGCACCGTGGCCACCGCGCTGCCGCTGGCGTGGACGATTGCCAACGTCGCCGGCTGGGTGAGCTGGGAAGTGACGGGCATCTTCGAGAACATCGGCGTCGTGCAGGAAGGCATGGAGACGATCGCCGTGCCGCATGCCATGGACGACCTGTCGACGGCGCGCGAACTGGTGGTGACGCAGGGCGAGATTCGCTTTGAACACGTCACTTTCACCTACGGCCGCAAGGACGGCAAGAAGGTGCTCGACGACCTGACGCTCATCGTGCGGCCGGGTGAACGGGTGGGTGTGGTGGGGCGATCGGGCGCGGGCAAGAGCACGCTCGTGAACCTGCTGCTGCGCTTTCATGACCTGGAACAGGGCAGTATCCGCATCGACGGCCACGACATCCGCGAGGTCAGCCAGGAAAGCCTGCGTGGCGCCATCGGCATGGTGACGCAAGACACCTCGCTGATGCACCGCTCCATCGCGGCCAACATCGGCTATGGCCGCAGCGGCGCAACAAAGGCCGAGATCGAAGCTGCGGCGCACAAGGCGCAGGCCCATGAATTCATCATGAACCTGCAGGACTGGAAAGGCCGCACTGGCTTTGATGCCCACGTTGGCGAACGTGGCGTCAAGCTCAGCGGCGGCCAGCGCCAGCGCGTGGCGATCGCGCGCGTGGTGCTGAAGGACGCGCCGATCCTGGTGCTGGACGAGGCCACCTCGGCGCTGGACAGCGAGGTCGAGCTGGCGATCCAGAGCCAGTTGCTCGGCTTGATGGAAGGCAAGACCGTGATCGCCATCGCGCACCGCCTGAGCACGATCGCGCGCATGGACCGGCTCATCGTGCTGGAGCAGGGCCGCATCGTCGAGCAAGGCACCCATGCTCAACTGTTGGCGCTGGGCACCGAGCACGGCCACTACGCCAAGCTGTGGTCGCACCAGAGCGGCGGGTTCCTGGCCGAAGACCTGGAAGGCGAAGCGATCGAGGCGCCGTCACTGGCCTGAAAGCAAGCCACGCCACAATCGCGGCCCTATGGAACTGCTCAACGTCGGCCTTGACTTCATCCTGCACGTTGACCGCCATCTGGCTGACTTTGTGGCAGCCTATGGCAACTGGGTCTACGCGCTGCTCTTCCTCATCATCTTCGTCGAGACCGGCGTCGTGGTCATGCCTTTCCTGCCTGGCGATTCGCTGCTCTTTGTGGTGGGCGCGCTGTGCGGCGTGGGCCTGATGAGCCTGCCACTGGCGATGGCGCTGCTGACAGCGGCGGCCATCCTTGGCGACCAGACCAACTACACAATCGGCCGGCACATCGGGCCGCGCGTGTTCGGCTGGCAGCAGTCACGCTGGTTCAACCGCGACGCCTTTGACCGCACGCACGCGTTTTATGAACGTTATGGCGGCATCACCATCGTGCTGGCGCGCTTCATGCCGTTCCTGCGCACCTTTGCGCCCTTCGTAGCCGGCGTGGCGCAGATGACCCGCAGCAAGTTCACCTTCTACAACGTGACGGGCGGCGCTCTGTGGGTCTGCAGCCTGACGCTGGCGGGCTACCTGTTTGGCAACCTGCCCTGGGTGAAGGCCAATCTGTCCAGCATCATCTGGGCCATGATTGCCGTGCCGGGCTTGATCGTGCTGGTGGGTGCCTGGCGCACACGCGCAGCGCGCACCCAAGCCGGCAACTGACATGGCCGCGCCTGCGCGGATGTTGACATTCAGGACCGTGTTGCCGGCAGTGCCTGCAACGGCAAAGCTGTTGATGCCAGCCACATTGACCAGGAAATCGGCCTGCTGCCCGACGATGGGCACCGTGCTGCTGCCAATGCCGACGAGCCGCCCACCAGGGCCGCTGCTGCGGCAACGCCCTTCAGAGCACTCGAAAAACCTGACATGCAACCCCCGATGTTTGTGGATCGAACGCGCTTCAACCACTGGTCGCGCTGCTGCTTCAAATTTGCATGCATTGGGTGCCAGCGACAACCCTGAACACGCCGCATCCCCTTTGGATCGGGTGGGAGGACAAACTCCAACTTTGCTGCGAGCGGGTGCCAGGGCATCACGGGCAGGCCGCAATCACTTGCGCCACCGCAGCCGTCAGCTTCTTGCCATACGGCACATGCAGGAATTCATTCGGTCCGTGGGCGTTGCTCTTGGGGCCCAGCACGCCGCAGACCATCATCTGCGCCTGCGGGAAGCCCTTGCCCAGCATGCTCATCAGCGGGATCGTGCCGCCCTGGCCGATATAGCCCACCGGCGCGCCGAACTGGGCCACCGAGGCGCTGTTCAAGGCCGCTTCCAGCCAGGGCGCCAGGGTCGGCGCGTTCCAGCCGGTCGCGCCCAGGGCGCCGGCGCGGCCGTCCGGGTGGAAAGTGACCCGGGCGTTGTAGGGCGCGTTGTCCTCGAGCAGCGTCTTGAGCGCCAGCGAGGCCTGGTGGCCGTCCACCAGCGGCGGCAGGCGCAGGCTGAGCTTGAAGGCGGTGAAGGGCCGCAGCACACTGCCGGCGCTTTTCATTTCCGGAAAACCGTCCACCCCGGTGACCGACAGGGTCGGCCGCCAGGTGCGGTTGAGCAGGGCCTCGACCGGATCGGTGGTGGTGGGCAGGGTCGGGCCGCCGTCCGCGCCACAAGCCCAGGGGAAGGTCTTCCAGGCCTGCTCACCCAGGATGGCCGCGGCCGCGCGGGCCTGCTGGGCCCGGTCGGCAGGCAGGCTGCAGTGGAAGCCCGCCGGCAGCAGGCGGCCGGTGGCCGAATCCTCGAGCCGGTCGAGCACATGGCGCAGGATGCGAAAGCTGCTGGGCACCACGCCGCTGGAATCGCCCGAGTGCACGCCCTCGGTGAGGATGTCCACCTTCAGCACGCCCGAGACCATGCCGCGCAGGCTGGTGGTCAGCCAGAGCTGGTCGTAGTTGCCCGCGCCCGAATCCAGGCAGACCACCAGGCCCACATCGCCCAGACGGCCGCGCAGCGCGTCCAGGTAGGGCGGCAGGTCGTGCGAGCCGCTTTCCTCGCAGGTTTCGATCAGGCCGACGATGCGGGGATGGGCCAGGCCCTGGGCCTGGAGTGCCTCCACCGCAGTGATCGCCGCATACACCGCATAGCCGTCGTCGGCGCCGCCGCGACCGTAGAGCAGACCGCCCTCGTACTTGGGCGTCCACGGGCCCAGGTCATTGCGCCAGCCGGTGAACTCGGGCTGCTTGTCGAGGTGGCCGTACATCAGCACGGTCTGGCCGCTGCCGGCCTGGCGCCCCGCCGAGGCCTCGATCTCGAAAAAGATCACCGGCGTGCGGCCGGGCAGGCGCACCACCTCCAGCTTCAGACCTGGCAGCTTGCGCGACTCAACCCAGTGGGCGGCGTCGCGCACCACCCGCTCGAGGAAGCCATGGCCGGCCCAGTCGGCGTCGAACATCGGGCTCTTGGCCGGCACACCAATGTAGTCGGTGAGGGCCGGCACGATGGCCTCGTCCCAGCGCCGGATGGCAAAGGCCCCCAGCGCGCTGGCTTCATCGGGCTGAACCGGGCTGTGCGGATCACGGGCATTCATGGCGGGTCTCCTGCGGCACTGGTGCCCGGCAGCATCCCGCTGCCCGGCCAGAAGTAGCCAGTTTAGGCCGCCAGGGCACCTAGTGCAGTGTTCAACGCTATTCGCGACATAAAACCGTGGATTTGCCGCTGTGGCGGCGTTGCAAATCCTCGCCATGCCACTGGGCATGGCTGCGG
>JAYUQJ010000067.1:0-15272 GCA_043756825.1 Betaproteobacteria bacterium
GCGGAGACGGAGGGATTCGAACCCTCGATGGAGTTTTAAGCCCCATACTCCCTTAGCAGGGGAGCACCTTCGGCCACTCGGTCACGTCTCCCGGGGCAAGATACAGATTCTAGCCCAGCTTCGCACCGGCTTCGGGTGCTCTGCACCACGGCCAGCGAGAATGCAACTCAAGTCACGCTGTCGGGTGCGTTCAGGCCAAAGGCCTTGTGCAGCGCTCGAACCGCCAGCTCCATGTATTTTTCGTCCAGCACGACCGAGGTCTTGATCTCGCTGGTGGTGATCATCTGGATGTTGATGCCCTCCTCGGCCAGCGTGCGGAACATGGTGCTGGCCACCCCCACATGGCTTTTCATGCCGATGCCGACGATGGATACCTTGCAGATGCGCGGGTCAGCCGTGAACTGAACCGCGCCGATGCGTGGCACCACGGTGTTCTTCAGCAGGTCTTGGGTACGCTGAAAGTCGTTGCGGTGCACCGTGAAGGAGAAATCGGTGCGGCCGTCATGTGACACGTTCTGCACGATCACATCCACGTCGATGTTGGCGTCGGCCACTGCGCCCAGGATCTTGTAGGCGATGCCCGGGGTGTCGGGCACGCCGACCACAGTGAACTTGGCTTCATCGCGGTTGAAGGCGATGCCCGATACGACGGCTTGTTCCATTTTCTCGTCTTCCTCGAAAGTGATCAGGGTGCCGGACTTGGCCTCTTCGTGGATGTCGATGTCCCAGGGCGTGAAGCTGGACAGCACCCGCAGCGGCACCAGGTACTTGCCGGCAAATTCAACCGAGCGGATCTGCAGCACCTTGCTGCCCAGGCTGGCCATTTCCAGCATTTCCTCGAAGCTGATGGTGTGCATGCGGCGGGCCTCCGGCACCACCTTCGGGTCGGTGGTGTAGACGCCGTCCACATCGGTGTAAATCAGACATTCGGCAGCGCCCATGGCCGCTGCCACCGCCACCGCCGAAGTGTCCGACCCGCCGCGGCCCAAGGTGGTGATCGAGCCCCCTTCGTCGATGCCCTGGAAGCCGGTGATCACCACCACTTTTCCGGCGGCCAGGTCGGCCCGCACCCGGGTGTCGTCGATGCTCTCGATGCGGGCCTTGGTGTAGTTCGAATTGGTCTTTACCGGCACTTGCCATCCGGTGTAGCTGACGGCCGGCATGCCCTCGGCCTGCAAGGCCAGCGCCAGCAGGCCCACGGCCACCTGCTCGCCGGTGGACGCAATCATGTCGAGCTCGCGCATCGCCGCTGCGTCGTGCGGGGCCGGATTGACCTCCCTGGCCAGGCCGAGCAGGCGGTTGGTCTCGCCGCTCATGGCCGAGGGCACCACCACCATCTGGTGGCCGGCACGGGCCCATTTGGCCACCCGCTTGGCAACGCTGCGGATGCGCTCGGGCGAGCCCATCGACGTACCACCGTATTTGTGAACGATCAATGCCATGGTGGGGGATCGGTGGGGGGACGGGTAGGGGACGGGTAGGAGGACGGGTAGGGCGCTGCAACAGCGAAGCGACCGGGGCAAACCCAGGATTTTAGCCGTCGTACTTGACTGGGCCTGACAAGCAGACATCGGGCTGCCAGATCAACTGCGCCCGGTTCGCGCCGGCCTGGGCCGTGCAGCGGGCATCCAGGCCCAGCCCCGGCACGAACAGCAAGTGCTTGCCCGTCCACAGCAAGGGGCCCTGTCGGCCTGCCACCGGCACGGCGGCAGCCTGAAACTGCAACTTCAGGCTGCGCGGCAAGGCGCCGGGCCGGACTTGGAACCGCTCACCACCGCAGCGTGCCCGAACGCTCACCGCGCGCAGCAGGTCCACCGCCACGCCCGACCCGGCCGCACAGGCGCGCACCACGATGACCCCACCCCAGGCCGGCAAACGGTGGGTTCCCGGCCGCGACAGATCGACCACGCAGGCCAAGCGTGGGGCTGCCAGCACCCGGGCAGGCTGGGCGCGCCAGTGCAGACGCCCACGGTAAAGCTCACAGGCTTGGCCTTCGCCTGCCGGCCAGCCTGCGCTGCCGCAGGCTGGCACTTCGGCCAGCAGGCGCTGCACCAGCGCCGCCGTCGGTCCCCGGTCGGTGCGCGCAGACCACCAGGCCCGCAAGGCATTGGCCTGGCGCGCAGGCGTCAATTGGCGCCAGCCGGCCACTTGCAGCCCACCCTCGTCATCGACCAGCGGCGCCAGGTCCAGCGCGGCAAGTTCTACCAGCACCGCCTGGGCCTCCTGGGCCCGCAAGGCCGCACCGGCCAGGGCCGACTCGGCATCTGGGAAGGCCGCCTGCAGGGCCGGCCAGACCTGCAGCCGCAGCCTGTTGCGGGCCCAGCGCGGGTCTAGATTGGACGGGTCCTCCAGCGGCTTGAGCCGATGGCGGCGCAGATAGGCCTCGATCGCCTCGCGCGGCTGTGCCAGCCAGGGTCGGGCCCAGACCAGGCCTTGGCGCCGGGCCAGCACCGGCATTGCCGACAGGCCTGCCGGACCGCCGCCGCGCAGCGCCTGCAGCAGCACCGTCTCGGCCTGGTCGCGGCGGTGCTGTGCCAGCAGCACCAGGCCGGCGCCAGCGTCCTGGGCCAGGCGCGCCAGCAGCGCATAACGGCCGTTGCGGGCCCAGGCCTCGACGCTCTGGCCCGGGGCCGGCTGGCCGTCCAGTCGGCCCCAGCGCAGGCTGACCGGCCAACCACGCTGGTGCCAACGTCGGCACATCTGCTGCGCCTGGCGCACCCAGCCATCGGCCTCGGGCTGCAGGCCATGGTGTACGTGCAGCGCCACCACCTGCAGGCCGGCGGCGGTCGCCGCCCGGCAGGTGGCATGCAGCAGGGCCAGCGAATCGCGCCCGCCACTGAAGGCCACGGCTACCGTGGCGCCGGGCTCAGCGGCCATGCATCGGCTCAGCGGTCCTTGGTATCGGCGTAGCGGCCGTAGGACTGCAGGCGCTCATAGCGGCGCTGCAGCAGGTCCTTGGGCTTCAGGTCGGCGACCTGGCGCAGCGCGTCCACCAGCGCCCGCTTGAGTTGCGAGGCCATCTGCTTGGTGTCGCGGTGGGCGCCGCCGACCGGCTCGCTGACGACCTTGTCGATCAGGCCCAGCGCCTTGAGGCGATGCGCGGTAATGCCCAGGGCCTCGGCGGCGTCGCTGGCGCGCTCGGACGTCTTCCACAGGATCGATGCGCAGCCCTCGGGCGAGATCACCGAATAGACCGAGAATTGCAGCATCAGCACCTGGTCGCCCACGCTGATGGCCAGCGCGCCGCCCGAGCCGCCCTCGCCGATGATGGTGACGATGATCGGCACCTCGAGCTGACACATCTCGAAGATATTGCGGCCGATGGCCTCGGACTGGCCGCGCTCTTCAGCGCCAATGCCGGGGTAGGCGCCCGGGGTATCGACAAAAGTAAACACCGGCAGGCCAAACTTCTCGGCCAGCTTCATCAGGCGCAGGGCCTTGCGGTAGCCCTCGGGGCGCGACATGCCGAAGTTGCGCAGCCCGCGCTCCTTGGTGTCGCGGCCCTTCTGCTGGCCGATCACCATGCAGGCCTGGCCATTGAAACGGGCCAGGCCACCGACGATGGACGCATCGTCGGCAAAGGCGCGGTCACCGTGCAGTTCCTGCCACTCAGTGAACATCTCGTTGACGTAATCGAGCGTGTAGGGCCGCTGCGGATGACGTGCAATCTGCGTTACCTGCCAGGGCGTCAGATTCGAATAGATGTCCTTGGCGAGTTGCTGACTCTTTTTGTCGAGCCGCCCGATCTCGTCGGAGATGTCGACGGCCGACTCTGACTGCACGAAGCGCAACTCTTCGATCTTGGATTCGAGTTCGGCAATGGGTTGCTCGAAGTCGAGGAAATGTCGTTTGCTCATCCGCCGGATCGGTTGGGGTGTATCGGTGCCGGCCTGGCGTCCCGGGCACGGTGAACGGCCCGGGAACAGATCGGCGCGGGCCCGTCGGGGGCTTGCGAATCAATAGTCTACCGGCAGCGGGTCCAGGCTGCGCCAGATGTACCAGGTGGCCACCGACCGGTAGGGCGCCCAGGCGTCCCCCACCTCCCGTGCCTCGGCCCTCGACACCGGCTCGCCGCTGAAGTAGCCCTGGCTGATGCCCTTGATCAGCCCGAGGTCGTCAAGCGGCAGCACATTCGGCCGCAACAGGTGAAAGATCAGAAACATCTCGGCGGTCCAGCGGCCGATGCCGCGGATGGCCACCAGTTCATCAATGATGGCCTCGTCATCCATCTGCTGCCACTGATGCACATGCACCGCGCCCGCGTCGAAGTGGCGCGCCAGATCGGCCAAGTACTCCGCCTTGCGCACCGAAAGGCCGGCGCTGCGCAACGCGGCTGTGTCATGCGCCAGAACCGCAGCGGGCGTCATGCTGGCCAAGGGCTCGCCCACCAGATCGACAAATCGGTTCCACACCGATTGCGCGGCCTTCACCGAGATCTGTTGCCCGACGATGGACCGGGCCAGGGTGGTGAAAGCATCGCCCCGGCTCTGCAGCCTGGCCTCACCGAACTTCGGGATCAGCTTCTTCATCACCCGGTCGCGCTTGGCCAGGTGGCGGCAGGCATCGTCCCAATAGGACGGCGTGACACTGGCCTGACCGGCGACCAGCGGCAGCGGCCCCGCCGGTGTGGTGGCCGGTGAGGTGGACGGCGCTACTGCGGCAGCTGCGGCAGGCTTGACCACGCTCAAGCCTTGACCCAGGAGGTACCCGACGCCGAATCCTTCAATTCGATGCCCTGGGCCGAAAGATCCTTGCGAATCCGGTCAGCTTCGACAAAGTCGCGCGCCTGCTTGGCGCTGGCGCGGGCGTCGATCAGTCTCTGGATCGTGGCGCCATCCAGGCTGCTGCCGGCCTGCAGATAGCTGCGCGGCGGCTGCTGCAATACCCCGAGGGTACCCGCCAGCGAGCGCAGCAGCATGGCCGTTTCGGCCGATCGGCTTCGGTTGCACGCATTGGCCAGGTCGAACAACACCGCCAGGGCGCCCGGCGTGTTGAAGTCCTCGTCCATAGCGGCCTTGAAGACGGCTGCCGGCGCCAGCGTCCAGTCGATGGGCGCAGTGGCCGTCACAGGCGGCAAGGCGATGCCGTCCAGCGCGGTGTAGAGGCGGCGCAGCGCGCTGCGTGCGTCATCCAGCAAGGTGTCGCTGAAGTTGAAGGGGCTGCGGTAGTGGGTGCGTAGCATGAAAAAACGCAAGGTTTCGCCGTCGAACTTCTGCAGCACATCGCGAATGGTGAAGAAGTTGCCCAGGCTCTTGGACATCTTCTCGTTATCGATGTTGAGGAACCCGTTGTGCAGCCAATAGTTGACGAAGGGGTGGCCCAGCGCCCCCTCGCTCTGCGCGATCTCGTTTTCGTGGTGCGGAAACTGCAGGTCCATGCCACCGCCGTGGATGTCGAAGCGCTCGCCCAGCAGTGCGCAGCTCATCGCAGAGCATTCGATGTGCCATCCGGGCCGGCCGGGCCCGTAGGCACCACCCGCAAAGATGGCGTCGGCCGGCTCATCGGCCTTGGCAGCCTTCCACAGCACAAAATCCAGCGGGTCATCCTTGCCGTCGTTCACCGCCACCCGTTCACCGGCACGCAGGTCGTCGATGCTCTTGCCCGACAGCTTGCCGTAGCCCTCGAACTTGCGCACCGCGAAATTCATGTCGCCCGCCGCGCCCGCGCCATGGGACCGGTAGGCCAGGCCCTTGCGCTCCAGCGTGGCTATCAGGTCCAGCATCTGGGGCACATAGTCGGTGGCGCGCGGCTCGTGGGTTGGCGCCAAGGTTCCGATGGCGGCCAGATCCTGGCGCATCGCCGCAATCATTTCGTCGGTCAGGGCCCGGATCGTGATGCCACGCTCAACCGCCCGCTTGATGATCTTGTCCTCGATGTCGGTGATGTTGCGCACGTAGGTGACCTGGTAGCCACTGGCGCCGAGCCAGCGGCAGACTACGTCGAAGGCCATCATCATCCGCGCGTGCCCCATGTGGCACAAATCGTAGATCGTCATGCCGCAGACGTACATGCGAACCCGGCCCGGCTCGATCGGGCTGAAAGTTTCCAGGCGACGGTTCAGCGTATTGAAAAGGCGCAAAGTCATTGGCGTTGCCATGGCACCCCGGGGAAGGTGCGGCCGAACAGGTCAAAGGGGGCATTCAAGCAGCAAGCGACGGCGGCTTGTGGCAGGGTTTCCCGCAGGGCGCGGGGTCTGCAATGAGGGCTCGATACAATGAAATCAGTATAGCGGCGGTGCCGCTGTGGCCTTCTTCCACTGCCCGTCGGCGTCCGCTTTGCGACCTGCTCCCTTTCATCGCGCCTCCCCGGGCGTTGCACCAGCCCCCGCCGGCCGAATGCGCTGGTGCGCCCGGGCCTGGGCCCGCTTGTTGCTGGCGGGCATGACCGGCCTGACGCCCCTGGGCGTGCACAGCGCGCCCGACGACCCGCAGGCCCTGAAGCAGATCGAACAGCAGTTTCGCCGCGGCGAAATCGGCGCGGCACAGGCCGGGCTGGATCTGGGCCTGCAGGCACGGCCCGGTGACCCTGGCCTGCGTTTCTTGAAGGCAGTGATCCTGGCGGAGACCGGTCGCAGCACCGAAGCAGCAAGCTGGCTGGAGAAGCTGACCCAGGACTTTCCCGAACTGCCCGAGCCTTACAACAACCTGGCCGTATTGAACGCCGATGCCGGCAAGCTGGATCAGGCGCGTGCCTTGCTGGAGACCGCGCTGCGCCTGGACCCGCGCTACCGCACGGCCCATGAGAATCTGGGCGATATTTATGTCCAACTGGCACAGCAGGCCTACCAGGCTGCGAGCCCGCCCGCGCCTGCCGCGCCGGGCGGCCCCTTGCAAGCCAAGCTTCGCCTGGCCCGCGACCTGCTTTTGATTCGCTGAAACCCTCCTGCCGCCATCTCGCCACCATCGCGCCACCATCACGCCACCATGGCAGGCCACTTTCAAACATGGAGTCCCCCATGATCCCGTTCACATCCCCGACCCGCTGGCCAGCGCTGCTGTTGGCCGCTGCCTTGACCGCCGCCGCACCTGTGGCCGGCGCACAGAAGGTGAAACTTTCTACCTCGGCGGGCGACATCGTGTTGCAACTGGATGCCGAAAAATCGCCCAAGACGGTGGCCAACTTCTTGCAATACGTCCAATCCGGTCACTACGGCGGCACCGTATTTCATCGGGTGATCGACGGCTTCATGATCCAAGGCGGCGGCATGGGTGCCGACATGCAGGAAAAGCCCACACGCCCGCCGATTCCGCTCGAATCCAGGAATGGCCGGTCCAATGTGCGGGGCAGCGTGGCCATGGCGCGCACCCAGGTGCCTGACTCGGCCACGGCGCAGTTCTTCATCAACGTCAATGACAACCCGCGCCTGGACGCCGCCAACGCAGCGGACGGCAATGGCTATGCCGTCTTCGGCCAAGTACTGGAGGGCATGGACGTCGTCGAGCGGATCAAGACCATGCCGGTCGGCAACAGGGCCGGCCACCAGAATGTTCCCCTGCAAGCCGTCACCATCAAGCAAGCCACCCTTCTGAAGGACAGTAAATGAGCAAGTACGTGCAAATGACCACCAGTGCCGGCGATCTGCGGATCGAACTCGACGATGCCAAGGCGCCGCTGTCGGTGGCCAACTTCTTGACCTATGTCAACAGTGGCCATTACGACGGCACCGTGTTTCACCGCGTCATCAAGGGCTTCATGATCCAGGGCGGTGGTTTCGCACCGGGCATGAAGCAGAAGTCAACCCAGGGCGAAATCCGCAACGAGGCCAACAACGGGCTGAGGAATGAGCGCTACACGCTGGCCATGGCCCGCACCAGTGCGCCGCACTCGGCCACCGCGCAGTTCTTCATCAACGGCACAGACAACACCTTCCTGAACCACACCAGCGAAAGCCCCCAGGGCTGGGGTTATGCGGTCTTCGGCAAGGTTGTCGATGGCACGGACGTGGCGGATCAGATCGAACGCGTGGCCACCGGCAACCGGGGCGGGCATGGCGATGTACCCATCGAGGACGTGCTGATCGTCAAGGTGGTCGAGGTCAGCTGAACTGCCAGCCCACTGGCAATGCACAGCCCCCTGGTGGCGGTGGCCCGATTGCATGCGGATGCCGCCTGGGGCTGCATCGACCTGTTGTCGGACTTGCACTTGCAAGCCGACATGCCGCTCACCTTCCAGGCCTGGCAACACCACCTGGAGACTACCCCGGCCAACGCGGTGTTGATACTGGGTGACCTGTTCGAGGTGTGGGTGGGCGATGACGCGCTGGCCCTCGATTTCGAGACCCGTTGCCTGCGCGTGCTGCAAGATGCCGCGCGCCGCTGCTGGCTCGGCTTCATGCCTGGCAACCGGGACTTTCTGGTTGGCGATGGCCTTCTGGACGCTGCCGGCATGCATCGCCTGGCCGACCCCACTTTGCTCGACGCCTTCGGCCAGCGCTACTTGCTAAGCCATGGCGATGCGCTGTGCCTGTCTGACACGGCCTACCAGGCCTTCAGGCAGCAGGTACGGTCGCCCGCCTGGCAGCAGGCCTTCTTGGGACAGCCACTGGCAGTGCGCCTGCAACAGGCCCGATCGATGCGGACGGCCAGTGCCAGCCACCAGGCCAGCCAGGGGCCAGGCGGCTGGATCGACGTGGACGACGAAGCCGCTGCCCGCTGGCTGGACCAGGCCGGCGCCATGACCCTGATCCATGGCCACACCCACCGCCCGGCCTGCCACCTGCTGTCGCAGGGCCGGATCCGTCATGTACTGGGTGACTGGGACCTGGATGCCAGCCCGTCTCGCGCGCTGGCCCTGCGACTCAGCCCACAGGGCCTGTCACGCATTGACTTGGCCGCAGCATGAAGGCGCTGCTGCGGCGTTGGGCCGCGCTGCGTGAGGCCAGAACCCTGGCGCGGCGACCGATCCCCGATCCCCTGTGGCAATTGACCCTCGCGCGCCTGCCCTTCCTGGGTCGCCGGTCGGATCAGGATCTGCTCGAGCTCAGGCGCCTGAGCACCCTGTTCCTGGCCGAAAAAGAGTTCACCGGCGCAGGTGGCCTGCACCTGGACGATGCCATGGCGGTCTGCATTGCGGCCCAGGCCTGCCTGCCGGTCTTGCGCTTCGGACTGCAGCCCTACCGCCACTTCATCGGCATCGTGGTGCATCCGGACGAGGTGCTGGCACGACGCGAGGTGACCGACGACGACGGCGTGGTGCACCAGTACGACGAGTTGTTGTCAGGCGAAGCGATGGCGGGCGGGCCGGTGATGCTGTCGTGGTTCGATGCCAGCCTTGCTGGAGCCGACCCAGACTCTGCCTACAACGTGGTGATCCATGAATTCGCCCATGTGCTCGACATGGGCGATGGCCAGTCCGATGGCGTACCACCACTCGATGGCACCGTCGCGCGCGCTGAATGGCTGGCCGTGATGAATGCCAACTACACCCAATTCACAGGCGAGCTCGATCAGGGCATGGCTACCGTGATCGACCCCTATGGCGCCACCGGGATTGACGAGTTCTTTGCAGTCTCGGTCGAGACCTTTTTCGTGTTGCCCAATGAATTGCGCGCCGGGCATCCCGCTTGGTACGGGCTGCTGGCGCGCTACTTTCATCAAGATCCGGCGGCATGGGCGACAGGCTAAGGCGCCTGCCGCACCCCTCGGCCATCGCCGGCCACCACGCCGTCAGGCCGGCGTCGGCTCGGTCTTGGCCTTGTCACTCTTCTTGGGCGGCTGGATGTCGAGCTGAACCTGCTCCTTTTCGTCGACATCCACCGTAAGACGTCCACCGTCCACCAGGCGCCCGAACAACAACTCATCTGCCAGCGCCCGGCGGATCGTGTCCTGGATCAGGCGCTGCATGGGCCGCGCGCCCATCAGCGGGTCGAAGCCCTTCTTGGCCAGGTGCTTGCGCAAGGTGTCGGTGAAAGTGACTTCGACCTTCTTTTCAGACAACTGGCTCTCCAACTGGAGCAAGAACTTGTCGACCACCCGCAGGATGATGGATTCATCCAGCGCGCGGAAGCTGACCGTGGCATCCAACCGGTTGCGGAACTCGGGCGTGAACATGCGCTTGATGTCAGCCATCTCGTCGCCCTGCTCACGCGAGTTGGTGAAGCCGATCGTCGACTTGTTCATCGTCTCGGCACCCGCATTGGTCGTCATGATGATGATCACGTTACGGAAGTCGGCCTTGCGCCCGTTGTTGTCGGTCAGGGACCCGTGGTCCATCACCTGCAGCAGCACGTTGTACACATCCGGGTGGGCCTTCTCGATCTCGTCGAGCAGCAACACGCAGTGCGGCTTCTTGGTCACCGCTTCGGTCAACAGGCCACCCTGGTCGAATCCAACATAGCCCGGTGGCGCACCGATCAGGCGGCTGACGGCATGGCGCTCCATGTACTCCGACATGTCGAAGCGGATCAGTTCGATGCCGAGGATGTAGGCCAGTTGCTTGGCCACCTCGGTCTTGCCTACGCCGGTGGGCCCACTGAACAGGAACGAGCCGATCGGCCTGTCACCCTTGCCCAGGCCGGACCGCGCCATCTTGATCGACGCTGCCAAGGCATCGATGGCCGGCTCTTGCCCGAAGACCACGCTCTTCAGATCACGGTCCAGGCTCTTGAGCTTGCCGCGGTCGTCGTTGGACACCGATGCGGGTGGAATGCGCGCGATCTTGGCGACGATCTCTTCCACCTCGTTGCGGGTGATGGTCTTCTTCTGCTTGTTCTTGGGCAAGATGCGCTGGGCCGCACCGGCCTCGTCGATGACATCAATGGCCTTGTCGGGCAGGTGCCGGTCGTTGATGAACTTGGCCGACAACTCGGCCGCCGCCTGCAATGCGCCCAGCGCATATTTGACGTTGTGGTGGTCCTCGAAGCGAGATTTGAGCCCCTTCAGGATCTCGACCGTCTGCTCGACCGACGGTTCGACCACATCCACCTTCTGGAAGCGGCGTGACAGAGCCGCGTCCTTCTCGAAGATGCCGCGATACTCGGTGAACGTGGTGGCACCGATGCATTTCATCGCGCCATTGCTCAGGGCTGGCTTGAGCAAATTGCTGGCGTCCAGGGTGCCGCCGGACGCTGCACCAGCACCGATCAGCGTGTGGATTTCATCGATGAACAACACCGCGCTGGGTTGGTCCTTCAACTGCTTGAGCACACCCTTCAGGCGCTGCTCGAAATCGCCGCGGTACTTGGTACCGGCCAGCAAGGCGCCCATGTCCAGCGAGTAGACCGTGGAGGCGGCCAGTACTTCCGGCACATCGCCCTGGGTGATGCGCCAGGCCAGGCCCTCGGCAATTGCGGTCTTGCCCACACCGGCCTCCCCCACCAGCAGCGGATTGTTCTTGCGCCGCCGGCACAGGATCTGTATGACCCGCTCAACCTCGCTGTCGCGGCCAATCAGCGGATCAATCTTGCCGTCCTTGGCCAGTTGGTTGAGGTTCTGGGTGAACTGGTCCAGCGGAGAGCCCTTGGTGGATTCCGAAGACTCCTCCTTCTCGGCGTCGTGGCCGCCTGATTCACCGGCACCCTTGGTGGGCTCGGGCGGCTCGCTCTTCTTGATGCCGTGGGCAATGAAGTTAACCACGTCGAGACGCGTCACGCCTTGCTGATGCAGGTAGTAGACGGCGTGCGAATCCTTCTCGCCGAAGATCGCCACCAGTACATTGGCGCCGGTCACTTCCTTCTTGCCCGACCCGGTCGACTGCACATGCATGATCGCTCGCTGGATCACCCGCTGGAAACCCAGGGTGGGCTGGGTGTCCACCTCTTCGGCACCGCTGACGGTCGGCGTGTTTTCCTTGATGAAGGTGGTGAGACTTTTGCGGAGGTCGTCGATGTTGGCCGCGCAGGCCTTCAACACCTCGGCAGCCGAGGGGTTGTCAAGCAGGGCCAGCAGCAAGTGCTCGACCGTGATGAACTCGTGGCGCTGCTGGCGCGCCTCGACAAACGCCATGTGCAGGCTGACTTCAAGTTCTTGCGCAATCATGCGGCCTCCATAATGCACTGCAGCGGATGCCCGGCACGCCGTGCTGCGGCCAGGACCAGTTCGACCTTGGTGGCAGCGACGTCTTTGGTGAAGACGCCGCAAACGCCACGGCCTTCGTGATGAATCTTTAGCATGATGAGCGTTGCCGTTTCCAGGTCACAGCGGAAATATTGCTGCAAGACCATGACCACGAACTCCATCGGTGTGTAGTCGTCATTGAGCAGCACCACCTGATACATCTGCGGGGGCTTGGTGCGGGCGGTCTTGCGCTCGGCCACCACCGCGACATCGCTGTTGCGCCGAGGCGCAACCGGTGGCTTGGCCGGTGGGGTCGGTGGGTCGTCCTGAGGCATGTGTCATTCTATAGAGTCGCGTTACAAGCCCTGAGTCTGGGTTGCATATTGCACCTGATACGCATTCGACAAGCCCTGAAAAGCGCCTTGACCGGCTGCCTGATGGAGATAGACAGCCCCGGGCAAGCGCGGTCTACATCTGAATGCACCGCCCCACCCATCTGATTATTGCGATAGCTACAAAAGACGCAGGGCATCCGAACCCGTAGACCCCAATCTGTAGGGGAATTCCGACAGCCAAGGTTCAAGTTTCCGGATTGACGCCCGGGGTCGCCCCTTCTCAGAATTTGTCACGACTTCAGCAGTTGAGGTCGTTCTGGGAGTACAGCATGCTGTCTGGCACGGTGAAGTGGTTCAATGACGCAAAAGGCTTCGGCTTCATCGAGCCTGACGAAGGCGGCCCCGATGTGTTCGCGCACTTTTCGGCGATCGAGATGGAAGGCTTCCGCACTCTCAAGCAGGGCAGCAAGGTGAACTACGAGTTGGTGCAGGGCCCCAAGGGCAACCTGGCCCAGGCTATCCGAACCGTGGTCGCGCAAACGGCTTGAGCATCCCGCCAGGAGCGCAAGACCGGCCAACGGCGGCTACTCGCCGTGGCGAAAGCTGCACTTGGCGCCGATCCGCCCACCGCACCGAGCCGCAACGCTTGCACTGCGGGCTGTTCGGGCGATGATGCCGCCGGATAGTCACCCCGCCAACCGTTGGGCAGGCAGCATGGGCAAGCCATTTGATCTGATCGTGATTGGCGCCGGCTCAGGCGGGGTGGCAGCGGCACGGCGGTCAGCGGCGCTTGGCGCCAGGGTCGCCATCATCGAAGCCGATCGGGTTGGCGGCACCTGCGTGATACGGGGCTGCGTACCGAAGAAGCTCATGATGTACGCGGCCGGATTTGGGCAAAGCCTGCTCGAGGCTCAGGGCTATGGTTGGACGGTTGGCTCGACGGCGTTTTCGATGTCCCGCTGGGCTGACGCCAAAGCCGCTGAAACCGCGCGGCTCGAGGCTGTTTACCGAGACCTGCTGGCCAGCGCCGGCGTCAGCCTGCTCACCGGACGTGCTCGTCTGCTGGGCGCCGACCGGGTTCAGGTGGCCGATACGGTACTGCAGGCCGACAAGATCCTGATCGCAACGGGTGGCATGCCCGCCACGGCTACGCTGCCTGGGCTGGCCGCCGCGATGACCTCTGACGCCGTGCTGGACCTGCGCTCCCTGCCAAGCTCGATGCTGGTGGTAGGGGGTGGCTATATCGCGGTGGAGTTCGCCAGCATCCTGGCCGGGCTTGGCACGGCCGTCACCCTGGCCTACCGCGACACCCTGCCCTTGCGCGGATTCGACCACGACCTTCGCCGCCGCCTGGTCTCGGCATTCACCGATCGAGGCATCCGCATGGCCTGCGGCGTGGAGTTCTCGCACCTCGCAGCCACGCCGGCGGGCCACACGCTGCACCGCGTTGATGGTTCAAGCTTGAGCGGACAGATGGTGCTCAATGCCACAGGCCGTCGGCCCAATTCGGCTCAGCTCGGCCTGGCCGACGCCGGCGTGGCCACCGATGTACACGGGGCGATTCAGGTCGACGCCGACAGCCGCACCACCCAGGCGACTGTCTGGGCCATCGGCGATGTCACGAACCGCATCAACCTCACACCGGTGGCGATCGCCGAGGGCCGCGCCTTTGCCGACACCGAGTTCGGCCCGGTGCCCCACCGGATGGACTATCGACTGGTGGCCAGCGCGGTTTTCACCGACCCACCGATCAGCACCGTCGGGCTGACTGAGGCGCAGGCTGTTCGCGCCGGACCGGTCGACATTTACGAAGCCGACTTCCGACCGATGAAGTCGGCCTTCGTCGGCAGTTCAGCGCGCACCTACATGAAGCTGGTGGTCGACGGAGTCAATCAGAAGGTTCTGGGGGTTCACATGCTCGGCAGCGATGCGCCCGAGATCGTGCAGAGCTTGGCAATCACCCTGAGCTGCGGCGCGACCAAACAGGATTTCGACCGCACGATCGCGGTGCATCCCACCGCTGCTGAAGAGTTTGTCCTGATGCGCCAGCCGGTACGCAGGCTGATTGCGGAGCAATGATGCCGGCACTGCAGAATCCCAGCCTGCCCAGGCTTGGCCGCGCCTGGCGCAGGGCCGGAGTCGGCGTGTCGGCCAGGACGGCTGGCCGGACTTTCCGGGCTTAGGGTGTTGCCCCGAGCGTCTGTAGTATTCTTTCACGGTACATTAGCGCCCGTGCAGTCGACCGTACTGCGAGCGGCCCACAAGGCCGACTTTTTTACAAGATCACAGCATGCCGGTGACTCACGTCGGCTTGTCTGGAGGACCAACAGTGGATTACGCTAGCCAGCAGCGCAGACCCGGAAAACACCCTGTGGGGTTGATCGTGGTTGCAGCCCTGCATGTGGTGCTGGGCTACGCCCTGGTCAACGGCCTGGGCCGCAAGATTGTCGAGGTGATCAAGGCGCCGATCGAGACCAAGATCATCGACGAGGTCAAGCCCCCGCCGCCGCCGCCGCCCGAAAACCTGCCGCCCCCGCCCAAGGTGGCATTGCCGCCGCCGTCCTTCGTGCCGCCGCCCGAGGTGCAGGTGGCCACGCCGCAGCTGGCCCCGACCATCACCGTCACGCGCGAGGCCCCGCCGCCGGCGCCTGTGACGATCGCACCCGCGCCCGCCCCGACCCCAGCGCCGGCGCCCGCCCCGGTGGTGGCCGCCGCGCCAGTGGCACCCAAGTTGCAAGCGGTGCCCGCACGCATCGATGTGACCTCTTGCGAGAAACCCGAGTACCCGGCCGCCGCGCTGCGCGCCGACGCGACCGGCGTGACCAAGATCCGCTTCACGCTGGACGCCACCGGCGCCGTCACCAAGGCCGAGATCGAGAAGTCCTCGGGGCCCTCGCGTGAACACCGCCTGCTCGACCGCACCGCGATGGAAGCGCTGAGCAAG
>JAYUQJ010000068.1:0-15163 GCA_043756825.1 Betaproteobacteria bacterium
TGTACTCAGCGAGGGCGTCGTGCTGAGTGAGGGCGTGGTGCTGAGCGAGTCGGGCCAGACCGGTGTGAGCCAAGCCAACGATGCCAGCCTGTTCGGCGAGCCTTGACATGACACAACATATTGAAGCCTCCATGACAACATGCAGGCGCCTGTACCGACTGGTCCAACATCGCCAGCTGCGCGTCAAGGGCGCGGTCACAGCAGCGGCATTGGCGTTGTTGGGCGTGCTGGGCGGCGCGCCAGACGCGACCGCCCAGCCAGCCCAGGCCACCCACCCCAAGCTGGCGCGCGATCTGGCCGACGCCGTCCAGGCCAACCGGGCGCCCCAGGCCCGCTGGATGCGCGATCTCAATGGCGTGCGCCATGTGCAGGCGGTGGTGATGAGCAACTCGGCCGACCCCGAGATGAACGACCTGCGCGCCTTCGTGCTGCGCAGCGGCGGCTCGGTGCTGGTGCGCCATTCGGCGATCCGGGGGCTGACGGTGCTGATGAACGCCGGTACCCTGAACGCGCTGGCCCAGCGCAGCGATGTGATCAGCGTGTCGCCCAACCGCGATACCTACCGCAGCGCCAGTGCGCTGGAGGCGATGACCGGCGCGCTGGCCGGCGCCGCCCGCAGCGCCAGCACCAAGACCGGCTACAGCGGGCTGGACGGCAGCGGCATCGGCATCGCGGTGCTCGACTCGGGCGTGATGAAGGCGCATGCCGGCTTCTTCGACGCCAACGGCCTGACCCGCGTCAAGCGCAATGTCAATCCGATGAACGGCGCCAACACGCCCACCGGCTGGGTCACCGGCGTGGACGGCACCTCCGCATCACTGATGCCCGGCAGTGCGGCGCTCAAGACCTACGAGGGTGCGATCGCCAGCGACACCTTTGCCACCCAGGACGCCTTCGGCCACGGCACCCACGTGGCCGCGGTGGCCGCCGGCCGCGCCAGGTACTACAGCAGCGGCACGCCTGACAGCACCGGCATCGCACCCAATGCCAGCATCTTCGACGTGCGGGTGCTCAACGAGCTGGGCGTGGGCAACCTGGCCGATGCGATCGAAGGCGTCCAGTGGGTGATCTACCACGCCAAGCAATACAACATCCGCGTGCTCAACGTCAGCCTGGCGGCCAACTCGACCGAGAGCTGGCAGACCGATCCGCTGTGCGTGGCGCTGCGCAGCGCCACCGCTGCCGGGATCACGGTGGTGGTGGCGGCCGGCAACTTCGGCAAGAACGCGCTGGGCCAGCCCAGCTACGGCACCATCAGCTCACCCGGCCATGACCCGACGGTGATCACCGTGGGCGCGGTCAACCACCACGGCAGCCTGGCGCGCGAGGACGACACGGTCACGCTGTTCAGCTCGCGCGGGCCGACCCGGGCAGCGTCGATCAACGCCAGCGGCCTGCGGGTGGCAGACAACCTGCTCAAGCCCGACCTGGTGGCACCGGGCAACAAGATCGTGGCGGCGGCGGCGACCAAGGCCTTGAGCCGCCAGCCGACGCCGAACTACCTGTCGACCACCCACCCGGCCGCCCTGGTGGCACCCACCGGTGCGTCGCAGGCCTATCTGGAGACGCAGCTGATGCTCAGCGGCACCTCGATTGCCGCACCGGCGGTGGCCGGCACGGTGGCGCTGATGCTGCAGGCCAACCCGGGGCTGACACCGCCGTTGATCAAGGCCATGCTGCAGTACAGCGCCCAGCCTTTGCCCCACCACGGCCTGCTCGAGCAGGGCACAGGGCTGCTCAACGTCGACGGCGCGGTGGCCCTGGCCAAGGCACTGCGCACCGACCTGTCCAGCGCCATCGAGGCTGGCACGGTCAGCAGCGGCAGCTCGCTGATCGCGGCCGGCAGGGCCCTGCCGGCGCCGGTCTCGACGATCAACGGCGTCAGCTTCAACTGGTCGCGGCTGGTCTTTGTCGGCGGCAACCGCATTGCCAGTGGCGACCCGATGGCGCGCTACCAGCCGATCTACGACCCGCGGCTGGCCTGGGCCGGCAGCCAGGTGCGCAAACGCCAGACGGTGTACTGGTCGGGCACCGGGATCGCGCCCAACGTCTACCCCAAGAGCTTCACCGACTCGCTGCTGGCCAACCAGGGCCTGCTCCGCGCTGGCGTGATGCGCCTGGACGGCCTGGCGGGCAGCAGCTCGTCGATCAGCAAGTCGGGGGTGTTCATCCCTACCGCCACCCTCAGCGGCTGGGCCAGCGCCGGCAGCGGCCTGCTGCTGGGCAGCGGCGTGGTACTCAGCGAAGGCGTGGTGCTGAGCGAGGGCGTGGTGCTCAGCGAGGGCGTGGTGTTGAGCGAGGGCGTGGTGTTGAGCGAGGGTGTGGTGCTCAGTGAAGGCGGGCAGCCCTCGGCCAGCGACACCAGCCTGTTCGGCGAGCCTTGAAGTGCCAGCGGCAGTGCGGGTTGGCGCCTGAGCCAGTGACAAAACACCGGGCGTGCCGACTGATTTCTGGCCGGCACTGGTCGATCAAGGCGTAATTCAGTAAAAATGATTTTACTAGAAAATAGTTTGTCAATCCCCGAAACAAGGGGTTTGTCAAGCGTTCATCCACCACGTTGTCGATTCAGGTGCAGCATGCCGATATCTCTCCCTCGCCCCGTCATGGCCTGGCAAGGCCGCAGGCCGCTGCTGGCAATGGCCGCCACACTGGTGTTGTGGGGTGGCCTGCTCGTCAACCAGCCCAGCCAGGCACAGGGCCGGCCGCACCCCAAGGTGGCCCTCGACCTGGCCGACGAGTTGTCTGGCCAGCGCCCGGCCCGCGCACGCTGGAGCCGCGACATCAACGGCGCCCGCCATGTGCAGGCCATCGTGGTCAGCAACTCGGCCGACCCCGAGATGCGCGAGTTGCGCCAGGCCATCGTGCGCGGCGGCGGTTCGGTGCTGGTGCGCCACAGCGCGATCCAGGCACTGACGGTGCTGGTCAAGGCCAGCGCCCTGCCGGCCCTGGCCGACCGCCCGGACGTGACCCATGTGGCGCCCAACCGAGAGACCCAGCGCAGCGCCAGCACCCGGGAGACGATGACCGGCGCGCTGGGCGCCCATGTGCGGCCCACCAGCAGCAAGACCAGCTACACCGGCCTGGACGGCACCGGCATCGGCATCGCGGTGCTGGATTCGGGCGTGATGAAGGCGCATGAAGCCTTTCTGGACGGCGGCACCAGCAGCCGCGTCAAGCGCAATGTCGATGTCACCGTCAACACCAGCACCGCCAGCACCTGGATCACCGGCACAGACGGCAGCGCCAGCTCGTTGATGCCCGGCAGCACGGCGTTGACCAGCTATGAAAACGTGATCAAGGCCGATGCCGCCCTGGTGCAGGATCCCTACGGCCATGGCACCCATGTGACGTCGGTGGCCGCCGGCCGGGCGCGCACCTACATCAGCACCATCCCCGACACCACCGGCATCGCGCCGAACGCCAATATCTACGACGTCAAGGTCTTGAACGGCCTGGGCAGGGGCACGCTGAGCGACGCGCTGGAAGGCATCCAGTGGGTGCTCTATAACGCCAGGCGCTACAACATCCGGGTGCTCAATGTCAGCCTGGCCGCCAATTCCAGCGACAGCTGGCAGACCGACCCGCTGTGCGCCGCGCTGCGCAGCGCCACCGCAATGGGCATCACGGTGGTGGTGGCAGCCGGCAACTACGGCACCAATTTCATGGGCCAGACGGTCTACGGCAGCATCAGCTCACCCGGCCATGAGCCCAGCGTGATCACCGTGGGTGCGGTCAACCCCCACACCACCCCCACCCGCGCCGACGACACCGTCAACCTGTTCAGCTCGCGCGGGCCTACCCGGGGCGGCCTGCTGGATTCCACCGGCCTGCGCCGCGCCGACAACCTGCTCAAGCCCGACCTGGTGGCCCCGGGCAACAAGATCATCGCCGCCTTGGCTACGGCAGCCAGCAGCGCCAAACCGACAAAGAACTTTCTGGCCGCCACCTTCCCCGGCCAGCTCGTCACGCCGCTGGGTCTGCCCGAGGTCTATGCCGAGAACCAGATGATGCTCAGCGGCACCTCGGTGGCCGCGCCGGCAGTGGCCGGTGCGGTGGCGCTGATGCTGCAAGCCAACCCCGGCCTGACGCCGGCCATCATCAAGGGCATGCTGCAGTACAGCGCCCAGCCGCTGCCCAATGCCGGCCTGCTGGATCAGGGGGCCGGCCTGCTCAATGTCGACGGCGCGGTGGCGATCGCCAAAGCCCTGCGCACCGACATCGCCACCGCCATCAACACCGGCACGATCGCACCCGGCACCACGCTGGTGGCGGCCGGCAAAGTCTTCCCCGCAAAGACGTCCACGATCGGCAATGTCGCCTTCAACTGGTCGCGCATGATGTTCGTGGGCGGCAACCGCATCGTCAGCGGTGACTGGCTATTCACCTACCAGCCGATCTACGACCCGCACATCACCTGGGCCGGCAGCACCGTGCGCAAACGCCAAATGAGCTGGTGGTCAGGCACCGGCATTGCGGCCAACACCTACCCCAAGAGCTTCACCGACACCGCCGCGCCGAACCAGGGCCTGCTTACCGCCGGCGTGCTGCGTGCCGACACCCTGACCGGTAGCAGCTCGGTCATCGGCAAGACCGGGGTGTTCACCCCCACGGCCACGCTCAGCGGCTGGCTGGCGGCGGGCAGCGGCCTGCTGCTGGGCCAGGGCGTGGTGCTGAGCGAAGGCGTGGTGCTCAGCGAGGGCGTGGTGCTCAGCGAAGGGGTGGTGCTGAGCGAAGGCGTCGTGCTGAGTGAGGGCGTGGTGCTCAGCGAGGGCGTGGTGCTGAGCGAAGGCACGGTGCTCAGCGAGGGCCTGGTGTTCGGCGAGCCCTGACGGGATCAGGCAGCAGGGCCGACCGCGCCCGTCGCGGCCCCTGCCCCTGCCCCTGCCCCTGCCCCTGCCCCTGCCCCTGCACCGGACCCTGCGCCGGCCTCTGCGCCTGACACCGAGCGGCGGCCTGTCATTGAATGGCGGGGCTTAACGCACAGTATGGATATATCCCCGATTGGCGTCTTCGGGCCACTGCCAGAGCAGCCCGCGAACAGTGATGGGAAGCGTTTGCATCGCCAGTATCAGGCGGCCCGTCTGGCCTGCTAAATCGACCTCGTAAGAATAATCGGGTTCATGTCAAGAAACCCTCTTTGAAAACCTGTGCCTGATCCGCGGTCAGAGTATCTCTGGCCGTTGAAATCGCCGGGCAAGGGCAGCCTCAATGACGCCGCCGCAGGTGCTCTGTCCGGGGCTGGACCTCATTGTAACTGTTTGATTTAACACATCAATCACTGGATTTTCAGAGCGCCATCGCGCCACTCGGCGCGCGCTGACCAACCGGGCGACAGCGCGTCGCATCCGCATCCCTTCAAGTTGCCAGGCAGGCTGCCGATATCGAGCCTGCAAGATTCCGACTGCGCCATCAAGCCCCCTTTCACTTCGGACTGAATAACCGATATCACATCACGCGCCTGAGCGCACACCCCTGAAACAAGGGATGGTTTTTTCTGCACACTTGCGGTCACGGTTTAGGTAGTTTGAAGACCGCTGTTCAGATCTGCCAGAAAAACCCAAGCATCGCCAACAGATTCAAACCTGCCACAGCGACTCGACTGCCACTTTGCAACCCACCAGGTGCCGCCCACCATGAACTTACCCAAGCCCTTCCAGTGCCTGCAGCGCCCCGCCTTGCTGCGCCGCCTGAACATCGCCGCAATGGTGGCGCTGTCGCTGCTGGCCGCCCCACTGAGCCTGAGCACGGCCCACGCCCAATTGGCCCAAAGCGCACGACCGCACCGCATCGCCCATGACCTGCACCACGAGGCCGGACGTGCCGGCACACCGCAAGTCCGCTGGGCGCGTGACCTGAACGGCGTGCGCCATGTGCAGGCCATCGTGGTCAGCAATGCCAGCGACCGCGAGCTGACCGATCTGCGCAAGTTCGTGCTCAAACACGGCGGGTCGGTGCTGGTGCGCCACCGCGGCATCAATGCGCTGACGGTGATGGTCAAGGCCTCGACGCTGACCGCGCTGGCGCAGCGCACGGACGTCGTGAGCGTGTCGCCCAACCGCAGCATGGCGCGCACCTTCAGCGCGCTGGAGCAGATCACCGGGGCGGCGGTGAGCACGGCAGCAGGCAGCGTGCGCTACAACAGCAGCAAGACCGGCTACGGCGGCCTGGACGGCACCGGCGTCGGTATCGCTGTACTCGACTCAGGGGTGATGAAGGCGCATGACGCGTTCCTGAACGGCATCGGCGATGCCACACGGGTCAAGAAGAACGTCAGCATGCTCAACAGCACGCTGAGCCTGTGGACCGCCGGGGTCGATGGGACGACGCCGTCGATGCAGCCCGGCAGCACGGCCCTGGCGAACTACGAAAATTCCATCAACACCAGCGCGGCCCTGACCCATGACCCCTATGGCCACGGCACCCATGTGGCCGCCGTGGCCGCAGGCCGTGCCAAGTACTTCGAAGCCTCTACGCCCGACAGCACCGGCATCGCACCCAATGCCGAAATCTACGATCTGCGAGTGCTGGACAGCCAGGGCCTGGGCTCGATGAGCGACGTGCTGGAGGCGATCCAGTGGGTGATCTACCACGCCCGCGAATTCAATATCCGGGTGATGAACCTGAGCCTGGCGGCCAATTCCACCGAGAGCTGGCAGACCGACCCCCTGTGCATCGCTGTGCGCAATGCCACCGCCGCGGGTATCACGGTGGTGGTGGCGGCCGGCAACTTCGGCAAGTCGACGACCGGCCAGGAGGTGTATGGCGCGGTCAGCTCGCCCGGCCATGAGCCCTCAGTGATTACCGTCGGGTCGGTCAATGTCAAGGACACGCTGGGCCGCAACGACGACGCGGTCAACTTCTTCAGCTCGCGCGGCCCCACCCGTGGCGCCCTGCGCGATGCCAGCGGCACCCGGGTGGTCGACAACCTGCTCAAGCCCGACCTGGTGGCGCCCGGCAACAAGATCGTCAGCGCGGCGGCCACCCAGGCGTCCGGCAGCAACCCGGCCTGGAACGCGCTGGCCAGCGCCAACTACGCCAGCCTGGTGGGGCCGCTGGGCATTCCGGCGGTCTACCCCGAAACCCAGATGATGCTCAGCGGCACCTCGGTGGCCGCCCCAGTGGTAGCCGGTGCGGTGGCGCTGATGCTGCAGGCCAACCCCGGCCTGACCCCACCACTGATCAAGGCGATGCTGCAGTACTCGGCACAGCCCCTGCCCGGCGCCAACCTGCTGCAGCAGGGCGCCGGCTACCTGAACGTGCCGGGCGCGATCGCGCTGGCCTCGGTGCTGCGCAATGACATCACCGCGGCGGTGGAGGCCGGCACCCTGGCCGCAGGCGCACCGTTGCTGCTCAGCGACAAGTCGATGCCGCCCGCCAACTCGACAATCAACGGCCAGACCTTCAACTGGAGCCGCTTTGTAAGCGCCGGCGGCAACCGCCTGTTCAGCGGTGACGCGCTGTTCACCCAGTTCCAGCCCATCTGGGACCACCGCCTGGTCTGGGCCGGCACCACGGTGCAGCGCCGCAACGTCAGCTACTGGCCCGGCGGCACCGGCGTGCCGGCCAACACCTTCGTCGCGTCCATCACGGCGGCGCGAGCGGGCAACCAGCCGCTGGTGATGCCCCACGTGATCCATGCCACCGGCCTGGCGGGCAGCAGTTCCTGGGCGGGCCAGACCGGCACCTTCATCCCCAGCGCCACGCTCAGCGCCTGGCTCCTGGCCGGCAGCGGCAGCATGCTCGGCCAGGGCCTGATCCTCAGCGAGGGCCTGATCCTCAGCGAAGGCCTGATCCTCAGCGAAGGCCTGATCCTCAGCGAGGGCCTGATCCTCAGCGAGGGCCTGATCCTGAGCGAGGGCTTGATCCTCAGCGAGGGCCTGATCCTCAGCGAGAGCGGTCGACCCGAGGTCAACCTGGCCTTCGGGGACCGACCGATCGGCGAGCCCTGATTCGTCGACCCGATCTCACTTCAATGCCCCACTGCACCATGCCCAACCGCCGCTCGATGAGCAAACACCTGATCGCCATCGCCAGCTGCCTCACAGCGCTGGGGCTGGCCGTGCCCGCCAGCGCGCAGACGGTCAGCATCAAGTTGTCGGCCGACCTGGCGCCCGTGGTCAGCGGGGGCGGTGTGCCTGCCTCGGCCTGGCTGCAATGGCTGGGCGGGCAGCCGGTGGTGAATGTGCTGATCACCGCGTCGAGCAGCGACGCGTCGCTGGCATCGCTGCGCCAGGCGGTGCTGGCCAACGGTGGCTCGGTGCACTACGCCTACCAGACGGTGCGGGCGATGTCGGGGCTGCTGCCGGTGGCGGCGCTGAACACCATCGCGGCGCGCAGCGACGTGCTGTTCATCACCCCCAACCGCACCACTGCCCGCTCGGGCAGCCTGGTGCAAGACAGCACCGGCGCCAGCGCGGTGCCGCGCATCGGCGGCAGCACGCCGGTGGACGGCCGCGGCGTGGGCATCGCGGTGCTCGACTCGGGCATCGACTGGGACCACCGCAGCATGCAGGACGCGGTGGGCAACTCGCGGGTGGTGCAGACCATCGACGTGGTGGGCATGTCACGCGCCTTCGCCTTCGGCAGCTGGGTGCTGGGCGTCGACTACAGCGACGCCCTGGCCACCAGCCTGCGCCTGGGCAGCAGCAGCCTGGGCAGCCTGGCAACACGGCCCATGTCCAGAGTGCCCGACCCCTACGGCCACGGCACCCATGTGGCCGCCATCGCCGCAGGCGCGGGTGGCTACCAGGTGCCCGACAGCACCGGCGTGGCGCCCGGCGCCACGCTCTATGACGTGCGTGTGCTGGACGAGCGCGGCATCGGCAACATGGCCAATGTGCTGGCCGGCATCGACTGGGTGATGCTGCGCACCTGCAGCAGCAACATCCGGGTGATGAACCTGAGCCTGGCCGCCAGCTCGACCGACAGCTTTCTGGTCGACCCGCTGGCCCGCGCAGCGCGCGGCGCGGTGGCGGCCGGCGTGGTGGTGGCCGCCGGCGGCAATTACGGCAAGTCCGCTGCAGGCGTCGAGCAGCTGGGCACCGTCGGCTCGCCCGGCCATGAGCCATCGGTGATCACCGTGGGCGCGGCCAACCCGCTGGGCACGGCGCTGCGCAGCGTCGACCTGATGACCGGCTTCAGCTCGCGCGGGCCCAGCCGCGGCGGCGTGCTGCTGCCCTCAGGCAGCCGCTGGATCGACAACCTGATCAAGCCCGACCTGGTGGCACCCGGCAACCGTCTACTGGGCGCCGCGTCCAATGAGCAGGGCCGGCACGCGCCGGCCGGCAACCGCCTGGGCACGCTCTACCCACAGCTGATGCAGGAGGCCCGCAACGCCGGCGCCGGCCAGGCGCTGAACCAGGAGCTGATCCAGATGAGCGGCACCTCGATGGCCGCCCCGGCCGTGGCCGACGCCGCCGCGCTGCTGCTGCAGGCCAACCCGGGGCTGACGCCGCCGCTGGTCAAGGCCATCCTGCAATACACCGCCCAACCGCTGGCCGGCGCCCATCTGCTGCAGCAAGGCAGCGGCCAGCTCAATGTAGAGGGCGCGGTGCGCCTGGCGCAGGCGCTGCGCACCGACATCCGCTGCGCACTGGCCGCTGGCACGCTCAAGCCCGGCGACAACTTGCTGGCCGCCGGCAAGAGCCTGCCGCTGCCCACCTCCACCATTGCCGGGCAGACCGTGGCCTGGGGCCGCATCGCCAGCGCCGGCGGCGGCCACCTGGTCAGCGGCGACGCGCTGTTCAATCGCTTCCAGCCGATCTAGAACCCCGGCCTGACCTGGGTGCGCCAGGTGGCGCTGCGCAACACCGTGCAATACGAACCCGCCAGCCTGCTGGTACCGGCCAACACCCAGCCCAAGGCGGTGGTGGAGACCAATGCCGGGTCGCAGGCGCTGCTGACCGGACCGGTACTGCTGTTCGACAGCGTGGCCGGCGCCAGTTCCAGAAGCCAGGGCACCGGCTTGTTCATGCCCACCGCCACACTGGCAGCACGGGCGGCCGCCGGCCAGGGCCGCACCCTGGGCAGCGGCTTCAGCCTGAGCAACGGCCTGTTGCTGGGCGACGGCCTGACCTTGGGCCAGCAGCGCCTGGCCGGCGCCGGCTTCATCCTCAGCGAGGGGTTCATCCTCAGCGAGGGCTTGATCATGAGCGAAGGCCTGGCGCTGGGCAGCGGCCTGATCCTGTCCGAAGGCCTGATCCTCAGCGAGGGCCTGATCATGAGCGAAGCGGTCGATCCCGCCAGCGCCAGCGACGCCGCCCTGGCGGGCGAACCCTGAGCGGGCGTCAGGAGAATAGCCCCTGGCCCCCGCCACCCGAGACCAGGCCTTGAGATCGGCGCGGCCATGCCGATACACCCTGCATGACCCGCCCGTCAGCGCCAGTGCCGCCTGCCACGCCCGATAGCCAAGCCACCGCCCGGCGGGGTGTCTGGGGCCGATTCGCCCAGCGCCACCTGTTCGACTACAACCCGGCTGCCACCCGGCGCTGGCTGGCGCTGGCGGCCTGCGGCCTGGTGGCCCTGGTCTGGTCGCTGCTGCAACTCGCCGAGCTGGGCTGGATGGCCCTGGCCCAGGTGCAGCTGGGTATTGCCTTCGTGGCATTGGCGGCCTGCTTTCCGGTGCATGTGCCGCGCACCAAGTACTCGATCGGCGTGGCCGATGTGTTTGTGTTTGCATTGCTGGCGCTGCACGGCGCCCCGGCGGCCATCGTGGCCGGCTTTGCCGAGGGCCTGGTGGGCGCGTTGCGCAGCTCCAAGCGCCTGAGCAGCCGGGTCAGCTCACCGTCGGCGGCAGCGGTGGGCATGGCGGCCTGCGGCTGGGTGCATCAGGTCACCCGACAAGGCCTGCTGGCCGCCGGCTGGGCGCCGGAGGTGGCCGACCTGGCTGCGGTATGTGCCGGCGCACTGCCCTATTTCATCTTCAGCACCCTGCCGCTGGTGGCGGTGATGGCGGCCAAGACTGGCCAGCGCTTGTCGCTGCGCGACTGGATCCAGAACTACAGTTGGCTGGCCGCGATCTTTCTGATGTCGGCGGCGGTGGCCGGCGTGCTGGCCATCAATGCCCGCCAGTTCGGCCCGGCGGTGATCCTGCTGGCTGCGGCGGTGACGGCTGCGGTGGTGGCCCTGGTGCACGTGTCGCTGCAGCGCCACGAAGCCGACCGCGCCGCGCAGGACGCCCGCATCGCCGAGGCGCAGCACGAGGCCGAACTGAACCAGCAGCGTTTCACCGCGGCCTTTACCCATGCGGCCATCGGCATGGCCATCGTCAAGCCCGATGGCTGCATCCAGCAGGTGAACCAGGCCCTGGGCACGCTGCTGGGCCAGACCGAGCCGATGCTGCTGGGGCTGCCCTTCACCAGCCTGCTGTATAGCGGCGATGCCGAGCTGTTCCGCCGCCGCACAGAGGGCCATGGCAGCGAAGCCGACAGCGCCTTTTCGATGGAGCTGCGTTGCCGTCATGCCACCGGCCGTGAGACCTGGGTGTCGCTGCACTGCGGCCGTTTCATCGAGCCCGGCAACAAGCGCAACGGCTTGATCTACCAGCTGCACGACATCACCTCGCGGCGCGAGGCCGAGGGCGAGCTGCACCACATCGCCTACCACGACAGCCTGACCGACCTGGCCAACCGCAACTGCTTCAATGAGCGCCTGGGCGTGGCGGTGGAACGCAGCCGGCTGGACGCTGCGGTGCGCTTTGCGGTGATGTTCCTGGACCTGGACCGCTTCAAGGTCGTCAACGACAGCCTGGGCCACCAGGCCGGCAACGTGCTGCTGCGTGAAGTGGCGCGCCGCCTGGCCCAGGGCGTGCGCCCGAATGACCTGGTGGCCCGGCTGGGCGGTGATGAATTCGCGGTGCTGCTGGAACAGGTGATCTCGTCCGACGATGCGATGGCGTTGGCGCAACGCCTGCTGGACACGCTGTCGGCGCCGCTGGTGATCAACGGCACCGAGGTGCTGCCCGGCGCCAGCATCGGCATCACCTTCAGCGACCTGGGCTACCGCACCGCCGACGAGGTGCTGCGCGACGCCGATCTGGCGATGTATGCCGCCAAGGCCGATGGCCGGCGCCGCATCGCGCTGTTCGACCAGAGCATGCACGAGCGCATCGCCGAGAAGCTCAAGCTCGAAGGCGATCTGCGCCGCGCCATCGGCGAGGGCCAGCTGTCGCTGGTGTTCCAGCCGCTCTACGACCTGGAGCCCTTCCACCTGAGCGGCTTCGAGGCACTGGCGCGCTGGGAGCACCCAGAGCGCGGCCACATCAGCCCGGACGTGTTCATCAACCTGGCCGAGGAGAGCGGCCATATCGAGGCCCTGACCGGCTGGGTCATCGACCAGGCTATGGGCCAGCTGGCCCAATGGCGTGCCGCAGGCCTGTGCACGGTGCCGCTGGACATGCATGTCAACATTTCGGGCCGCGACCTGGGCAATGCCGGCCTGGTGCCACAGGTGCGCGAGGTGCTGCTGCGCCATGCAGTGCCGGCCAGCCAGTTGACGCTGGAAATCACCGAGACCACGCTGATGGGCAAGCTGTCGGTGGCGCTGGACGCGCTGCATGCGCTGCGCAAAGTGGGCGTGAAGTTCAGCATCGACGACTTCGGCACCGGCTACTCATCGCTGGCCTACCTGAGCACCCTGCCCATCGACAGCCTGAAAATCGATCGCTCCTTCGTGACAGGCATGGACAAGGCGCCGCAGAACGTGGAGATCGTGCGCGCGGTGGTCAACCTGGGCCGTACCCTGGGCAAGAAGATCGTTGCCGAAGGCATCGAGACGGTGGAGCAATTGGCCGCCGTCAAGGCCATGGGCGTGCATGTCGGCCAGGGCTACCTGCTGTCGCGGCCCTTGCCGGCCGATCGGGTGCCGGCACTCTTGGCCCAGACAGTGACCGAGCCGGGTTGATTGACCCCATGTAATCAGGGACGGGCGCTGCGGCAGGTACTGAAGGTGACTTGCCGGGACATGCCGGCGAGCTACCGCCCGTCAGACGCCCTCGACCGCCATCCCGCGCTCGCTCAGCCAGGACCGTCGGCGCTCGAAATCCGGCAAGGCCCGTTCCACCCGCAACCAGAAGGCTGGCGTGTGATGCGGCTCGTGCAGATGCGCCATCTCGTGCACCACCACGTACTCGGCGATGCGCGCGGGCAGCAGGATGGTCTTCCAGTGGAAGTACAGCCAGCCGCCCTTGCCGCAGGACCCCCAGCGGTAGCCAAGGTCTTGTACCCGCACGCCGGCCGGCAGCACTTCCATGCGGGCCGCAAAGTCCTGCACCTTGGCAGCCAGCCAAGGCCGGGCGCGGCCACCGTACCAGCGGATCAGGTGCTCGCGGCCGTCTGGGGCCAGGGCCTTGGGCATGACCAGGCGGCCACTGATCAGCTTGACGGCGGCGTCGGCCTCGGGCACCAGGCGCAGCCGGTAAGTGCGGCCAAGATAGGCGAAGCCCTCACCGTCGGTGAACAGCTTGCGCGGCGGCGAATGCAGCAGTGCATCCTTGCGTGCCAGCTGCTGGTAGACCCACATGCGCTTGCGTTGCACAAAGGCACGCAGCGTGGCCTCGGCCACCTCGGCGGGTGCCGAAAGGATCAGCTCGCCGCCCCGGTCCACCGTGATCTCCAGCGCCCGCCTCTGCGCGCTGCGCCGCAACTCGAAGCACAGGTCGTTGACGGTCAGCGTCGCCACGGCCGCCGTCATGACTTCAGCAGCCCGGCATGGTTGGCCCGCGCCAGCGCCATCAGCTTGTCCACCAGCGCCTCGATCTGGGCTGTGGGCAGCAAGCGCGATGCCATCAGGATTTCGAAGATGCGCGAGCCCAGTGCGTCCTGGGCCGGTTGTCGGTTGGGCCGCCAGAAGTTGACTGTCAACTCGGCCACGATGCTGTCCACCACCTCCACCGCCAGGTCCAACAGCCGCTGGCGCTCGGCATCACTGATCGCCCGGTCGCCAGCGGTGGCATCCATGATCAGCCGCAAGAAGGGACCGTAGTGGTTGGGCAGCGCGGGCAGGCCAGGCATGCCGGCATCGGCAGCCAACCGCCCGCTGCGGATCTCGTCGGCCAGGCCCCGCAAGGCCTTGCTCAGTTCGTCCCACTGCCCGCCCAGCCGGTCCAGCAAGTCGCGCAGGCGCTCACTGAGCTTGCGGTAGGCCACCGGGTCCTGGTCCAGGTGCTCACGGATGTGGGCGCGGATGGCGTGCGCCATCTCCGAGGCCTTGGCCCGGTCATTGGGCTCGCGGGCCAATTGCTGGCCAAAGTCGGCATCGGTGAGCGAGACCGGCGCGATCTTCGGGTCAACGCCCATCGAGATCACATGGTCATCAATCAGCTTGCGCACCTTGGCACCCACGTCCTTGCCCAGCACGGGCGTGTCGCGGTAGCGGTTGCGGGCGCGGGCATAGATGAAGGCCAGCTGCTTGGCATCGGCCGAAAACGGCAGGCCCTCGGCGCGCGGCAGCACCAAGTCCAGCGTGTCGAGAAACGCCCGCAACTTCACCGAGAACTCGGCGCGCAGCCGCTCGTCGGCCAGCAACTCGACACAGGCCTCCACCTCACCCAGTTTGTCAACGCCCCGGCTGCGGAACAGGCCAACCACCCGCAGGTGCCGGTCACGCAGCACCGGCACTTCGTCGCGCAGGCTTTGCAGCGCGCCGGCGATGTCCTCGTCGGCGTAGACCTGCAGCGCCTCTTGCAGGTGGTGGGCCAAGCCAAAGTAATCCACCACGATGCCAAACTTCTTGCCGTGGCCGGTGCGGTTGACGCGGGCGATGGTCTGCAGCAGCTCGGCCTCGCGGATCGGCCGGTCCAGGTACATCACACCCTCGATCGGCGCGTCAAAACCGGTCAGCAGCATGGACTTGACGATCAGGAACGCCAACGGGTCCGCGCGTTTCTGGTCGATACCAGTGGGTTCGGCGTGCAGCAGCGGCTTCTTGAAGCGTTCGATCAAGGCCTTCTGGCCGCCGCCATCGGTCCAGGCCTTCCAGGCCGGGTCGTCGTTGTTGCTGCCCGAGATGATGGGCGCAAACTCAAGCCGCGCCAGCAGCCCACGGTAGCGCCAGGCCTGCACCTGGGCCTGCACGGCCGGCGGCCGCCGGCACAGCGCCTCGTCGTCCAGGGCCTTGTCGTCGGCGCTCAGCGCATCGGCCTGGGCCAGCAACTCATCCCGCGCCG
>JAYUQJ010000069.1:0-5199 GCA_043756825.1 Betaproteobacteria bacterium
ATATGTACGGCGCTGCATAAGCCGGCTGCGGGCCCGCCCGGCCGGTGGTCGGGCGGACCCCTGTGCGGTGGCTGCCCGGCCCAGGCGCGCCGGCAAGATCCGATGCCGCCGACCGCCCCGGGCCCCGCCCGTGATCGAGCGGCATACGCGGCACACGCGGCAAACGCAGCACAAGCCCCCTGCGGCCCGTCGGCGACGCAGGCGGCCGATTCAAGCTGGCGGCGATTTGGCCGACAACCCGCCATGCCCTCCTCCCTGCCCCGGCCCGAGCCAGCACTGCCGCCGCTGCCCAGGCGCCGCTGGCCCATGGCCCTGGCTGCCGGGCTCTTGCTGGCCGGCAGCCTGGCCAGCCTGTGGGCCTGGCAGACCGCCGCGAACTACCTGGCGCAGCAGGCCGATGAAGAATTCGAGCGCTTCAGCGAGCTGAGCTTCAGCAATATCGGCCAGCGCTTCCAACACCAGGTCGATCTGCTGAGCGGCTTCCAGGCGCTGTTTCGCGCTGGCAGCAAGGTCACGCGCAGCGAATTCCACCAGTACTACAACGACCTGCGGGTGCAGGTGCGCTTTCCCGGCCTGCTGGCGGTGCAGTACACGCAGGTGGTGAGCGCAGCGCAGCGCGCTGGCTTCGAAGCCAGCGTCAGGGCCGACCGTTCGGTCGATCCCGGCGGCTACCCCGGCTTCAAGATCCAGCCGCCCGCACCACGCGACCAGCACCTGGTGGTGAACTACATCGAGCCGATGCGCGGCAACGAGGCGGCCTTCGGTCACGACCTCAACGCCGACGCCGGGCGCCGCGCTCTTGCAGACCGCGCCCGTGACAGCGGCCAACCCCAGGCTTCCGGCCCGGTGCAACTGCTGCAACAGCGCGTCGGCCTGCTGGTGCGGCTGCCGGTCTACCGGCACGGCGCGCCCACCGACACGCTGGAACAGCGCCGCGCCGCATTCCAGGGGCTGGTCAGCGGCGTGCTGAGGCCCGAAGACCTGCTGCGCGACACCCTGCCCAGCCGGGGCGAGGCGCGCTACCAGGTGCAGGTCAGCGACAGCGGCCTGATCGACGGCACCGATGTTGTCGCGCCGACCCAGACCACGGTGGTGGCCCGCTCGCAGACCGATGCCATTGCGGCGCGGCTCGACGCCAAGGCGGCACCCCAGGCCCAGGACCGGCGCCAGCACACCCTGGCCATGGCCGGACGCGGCTGGACCATCGAGGTGGCGCGGCCCCATGTCGACCACCGGCTTGACGCCTTTCCCCTGCTGCTGCTGGGCGGCGGCCTGTCGATCAGCCTGCTGCTGGCCTTGCTGGCCGCGCGCCTGTCGCTGCTGCACCACCGGGCCCAGCAACTGGCGCTGACCATGAGCCGGCAGGCTCGCGCCAGTGCCGACCGGCTGGACGCGGTGTTCAACAGCACCGTGGACGGCATCTTCACCCTCGACCGGCACGGCACGGTGCTCAGCGCCAACCGGGCCGCGCTGGCCATCTTCGGCCACCCGGCCGAACGCCTGCTGGGCCATGACCTCGGCCTGCTGATGCCGCTGGGCGCAGCCTCGCAGGTCAAGCAGTGGCTGGATCTCGCCACGCCAGGCGCCGACGCGCCCGCCGTCAAGTCTGGCCAGCGCCCGTCGCGTCAGGCCCGGCGCGCCGATGGCAGCCTGTTCCCGATCGACCTGGCGATGAGCGAGATGGTGGTCGACGGCCAGCGCCAGTACGTGGGCCTGGTGCGCGACCTGAGCGAGGCCGAAGCCGCGCAGGCCCGCATCACCGCAGCGGCCCAGGCCCTGCGCGCCGCCGACGAGTTGCGCGAAGCCGTCTTCCAGCATGCTGCCTTTGCGCTGATCGTCACCGATGCCCAGGGCGGCATCCAGGCGCTGAACCCGGCCGCCGAGCGCCTGCTGGGCTGCCACGCACCCGCCGAAGTCGGCTGCCACAGCCTGGGCAGCTTTCTGGATCGCAACGACCTGCAGACCCTGCAAGCCATGCTGCAGCAGCACCAGGCCCCGGGCGGCAATGCGGGCCGGGCGGCGGCCGGCCCGGCTGGCGTGCCGCGCGGCCAGGAGCGCAGCCTGCAGATCCAGCGCCGCGACGGCAGCCGGGTGCCGGCATCGTTCACCGTCTCGGCGCTGCACGACAGCAGCGGCGCGGTGAGCGGCTTCCTGGCCATCGCCTACGACATCACCGAACGCCAGCGCCTGGCCGACCAGCTGGCCCAGCTGGCCTACCACGACGGCCTGACCGGCCTGCCCAACCGCCTGCGCCTGGAAGACCATCTGAAGCAGGCGATTTCGCGGGCCAGCCGGCGCCATGAGGCCCTGGCCCTGCTGTTCATCGACCTGGACCGCTTCAAGCCGATCAACGACACCCATGGCCACGCGGTGGGCGACCAGGTGCTGTGCGAAGTGGCACGCCGCCTGCAGGCGTCGCTGCGCAGCGCCGACCTGGTGGCGCGCCTGGGCGGTGACGAATTCGTGGTGCTGCTCAATACCCTGGCCAGCGACCAGGACGGCCTGCTGGTGGCCGACAAGCTGATGCTGGCGCTGGCCGAGCCCATGCAGATCGGCGCCCTGGTGCTGCAGGTGGGCGCCAGCATGGGCATGGCACGCTACCCCGAGGCCGGCAACACCGCCGCCGAGCTGCTGCGCAGCGCCGATGCCGCGATGTACCAGGTCAAGCAGGCCGGCCGCAGCACCCAGCCGCTGTTGCCGCTGCTGCCCAAGCGGTCAGCCCCGCGCATCCCGCCGCCCGACAACCGCCCCGACACCGCGCCGCAACCCCTGACTTGATCGGGCCCGGGCCGGGTGTGCGCCGAACTGGCCACAATCGCGCACATGCCCTCCCACCCTTGTGCCGCCGCGCCGGGCGCCACGCCGGCCGGTGCCGACTGGCGGCCCCGCCTGCAGGCCCATCTGGCCGCACTGGAACATGGCCTGCTCGACCGCGAGGCCGCTACCCGCCTGCTGCTGCTGGCCGCGCTGGCCGGCGAGCATGTGCTGCTGATCGGCCCGCCCGGCACCGCCAAGAGCGAGCTGGCGCGGCGCCTGCACCGTGCCTTTGCCGGCGCGCGCTATTTCGAACGCCTGCTCACCCGCTTCTCCACGCCCGAGGAGCTGTTCGGCCCGCTTTCGCTCAAGGCCCTGGAAGACGACCGCTACGAGCGCCTGATCGACGGCTACCTGCCCACCGCCGGCATCGCCTTCCTGGACGAGGTGTTCAAGGCCAACTCGGCGATCCTCAACGCCCTGCTGACCCTGTTGAACGAACGCGAATACGACAACGGCGCAGCGCGCCTGCATACCCCCTTGATCAGCGTGGTGGGGGCCAGCAACGAGGCCCCGGCCGATGAATCGCTGCTCGCCTTCCATGACCGCTTTCTGCTGCGCGTGCCGGTGGCGCCCGTGGGCGACGCGGCATTTGCGGCACTGCTGCAGCTCGACGACGGCGCCGCCGGGCCGGCCCTGCCCGCGCCCATCACCCCGACTGAGCGCGCCGCGCTGCTCGACCGGCGTGCTTCGGTGGCCCTGGGCGACGCCATGCTGCTGGCCTTGGGCGGCCTGCGCCAGCACTGTGCCGGGCAGGGCCTGGTGGTGTCCGACCGGCGCTGGCGCCAGCTGGTGGCCTTGATGCGCTGCGCCGCCGCCTGCGAGGGCCGCAGCCGGCTGGACCCGCTGGACCTGTGGCTGGCGCCTTTTGTGGTGGCCACCGATGCGGCCGCCGTGCCCGCCGTGGCCGCCTGGGTCACCACCGAGCTGGCCGGGGCGGTGGCGCAAGACCTGCCCTGGCTGGGCCATGCGGTGACCGCCTTCGAGAAGCAGCTCGAGCTGGAACAGCGCCTGCCCGATGACGCCGATGACCGCACCGAAGCCGACGCCGGCAAGCTGGCGCTGGCCCGGGCCATCGGCGCTGCCCAGGTCTCGACCGACCGCGACAGCGACAGCCAGCGGGTGATGCAGCGCATCCGCGCCGCACCCCTCGAAGAACGCCAGCGCCGCGCCTTCAGCCCGGTGCATGTGGCCACCCGGCTGGCCCAGGTTGGCGCGGTGGCCGCGCGCGCCGCCAGTGCCGGCGCGGCGGTGCAGGCCGCTCACGACAGCCTGGCCGCCCGCCTGGCCGGCCGGCTGTGGCTGCCGCCGTCGCTGGCCCAGGCCTGGCTGGGCGCGCACCAGCAGACCCTGGCCACCCTGGCAGGCCTGCAGGGCCGCCTGCAGGCCTGCCAGGGTGGGTTCGCCAGCCACCGCATCGACCCCGGTCTGACCGACGCGGCGCCCGCGCTGGCGGCCGGCGCCCTCGATTGAGCCACGGGCCTGGCACCGTGGCCGCGCTGGACCAGCCCTACGACCGCCTGGCCGCCCTGCCGCGCACGCTCTGGCTGCCCGGCCTGGTCAGCCACACCGGGCCGGCGGCGGCCGCCGGCGCGCCAGGCAATGACAGCACCGGCCAGCGCCTGGCCGATCTGCAGCACTGGCGCCTGGCGCTGGCCCAGGGCCAGCTGCCTGCGGAACAAGCCGATTTCGGCGATGCCCAGGCCACCGCCTCGCTGCGCCAGGCCACCGCGACGCTGGGCCTGGCGGCGCTGTGCCGGGGCGCCGATGCGCTGGCCGAACAGTTGCTGCGCACCCTGCTGTGGCATCTGGACCGCCTGATCGACCTGCAGCCCGGGTTGACACGCAGCCTGGCCATCGCCCAGGTGACGCAGGAATTCACCGCCGCCTGGACCACCCTGAAGGGCGACTGGGACACCGCGCTGGCCCTGCTGCAGGGCCTGGGCGACCTCGGCGCGCTGCGCTGGGACGAGTTGCGCGGGCAGCTCAGCCGGCGCGAATGGTCGGAAGCCCAGCGCATCAGCGACGCGCTGGGCCGGCTGCCCGCGCTGGCCGCACTGGTGCGGCGCCTGGGGCGGGCCGAGCGCGCGGCCACGCCCCAGGCCCTGCCGCCACGCAGCAGCGAGGCCGCCCAGCCGCGACGCCTGGGCCTCAAGGCCATCGAAACCCTGTTGCCCGACGCGCCGGGCGAGCTGCGCGGCATCCGCCACAGCGACCGCATCGAGGGCATGCTGGGCAGTGAGGCCGCGATGCTGCTGCACCCGGTGCTGCACAAGCTCTGGCGCGCACGCCGCGCCGAGGCCCGCCTGCTCACCTACGACAGCCAGGCAGTGCTGGTCGACTGGCGCCCCGATGCCAGCCAGCCACCGCGCCAGGCCCCGCTGC
>JAYUQJ010000070.1:0-15097 GCA_043756825.1 Betaproteobacteria bacterium
CCAGCACCTGCGGCGCCGGCATGCTCGACGCCGGCGCCGCGATGGCCGGTGTGGCTGCCAGCCTGGCGCCCAGCCCGGTGGTGGCGGTGTCCGCCAGCAGCCCCACCGTGGGCATGGTGGTCACGCTCGACGGACGCGGCTCGACCGCTGTGGGCGGGCGCAGCCTGGTGGCCTACCGCTGGGCCATCGTCAGCGGTGCCAACCTGGCCAGCCTGAGCGGCGCTACCGATGGCCCGACCGCCAGCCTGGCCACGCGCGCTGCCGGCCTGGTGACGATCAGCCTGACCGTGACCGACAGCAGCGGGGTCGAGCGCAGCACCACGCAGGCCCTCAACGTGGTCAGCGTGCCCTCGGTGGTGATCAGCGCGTCCAGCACCACGCCCACGGCGGGTACGGCGGTAATGCTCAGTGCAGCCGGTTCGCTGGTGGCCACCGGACGCAGCCTGGCCAGCTACCGCTGGGTCGTCAATGGCCCGACCGGCGTGGCGGCGCTGGTCGGCGCCGCCGACGGCGCCAATGCCACCCTGACCACCAGCGCAGCAGGCAGCGTGGTCGTGACGCTCACCATCACCGACAGCGCCGGCGCCAGCCAGAGCAGAGACATCGCCATCCTGGTTGCCGCCGCGCCGGCTGCCGCATCGGGTGGCGGCGCTTTGGGCGCGGGCTGGCTGCTGGGGCTGGGCTGGACGATTTTTGCGCTGCGCCGGACCCGGTCGCGCTCCGGCGATTGAGCCGGGGCTTGCGGTGCAGGCGGGCTCAGCGCGCGGCAGCGCTGGCCGGCGCCGGCCTGGCGGCGCAGGCCAGAAAGCGCGGGCCGCCGGCTTCGGCCCAGGCTGCCAATCGGGCGCGCACCGCGCCATCGGCCTCTGGCAGCTGCAAGCGCACGGGCGCCGACCCCTGGTCCGGCAAGACCACCATCCGGGCGGTGCGCACGCCGCGCTGGGCAAGGCGCAGCAGGGCCGCTTCGGCGGCTGCGGCGCTGTCGAACTGGCCCAGGCTCAAGCCCGGCTGCAGTGCGGGCTGATTGCGCAATTCGGTGGCGGCCACCTGGAGGTCCAGCAGTTCCTCGCGCTTGCGGGCCAGTGCGCCGGCATCGGTGTAGCGCCCCATGTAGACCAGGTAGGCGTCGCCTGCGGGTTGACGGCGCACGGCCCAGCTGCCGGCGGGCAGGCCGGCAGCGGCCAGCCAGGCTTCGGCTGCGGCAGCGCTCGTGCTGTCCAGGGGCGCGGACTCCAGGCAGACGCTGGCGCCGCCGTCCTGCACCGCAGCGGCCGGGTCCCGGGCCTCGGCCGCCGGCACCAGGCGGATCTGACCGGGGTTGACCTGGCGCGCCAGTCGCTCGGGCTCGCGTTGGGCGGCGGCCGGGGCTAGCCAGTGGTCGGTCCAACCCGCCTGCATCGCCAGCAGCCCCAGATTGATCAGCAGCAGCGCCAGGGCCACCAGCCTCAGCATGCCCCGTACCCGGCCCCGGTGGTGTCGCCGGGCCTGCTGGCCTCGGGCAGGGCGGGCCTGGACGGCGCTGCGGCTGCAGCAAGGCGCAGGCTGACCTCGCCGCTGGCCACCGGCACGCGCTGGCCATCGGCCTGCAGCCAGAGCGTGCCGCTGGCGTCGACCCCGTCGGCCTGCCCCAGGGGCAGCCCTGGCAGGGTGGTGCTCACCGGCTGCCCCAGCAGCACATCGCGCCGCCTGAAGCCGGCCAGAGACCGTGCAAAGCCCGCCTGCTCGAAGCCGTGCAGGGCCCGTACCAGCGGTGCCATCACCCGGTGCAGGGTGGCCGGGGCGTCCAGCGCTGGGTCCAGCTCCTGCAGGCAGCCAAAACCCCAGCTCAGCGCGTCGGTGGCCTGGGGCAGCACGTTCAGGCCCACGCCGATCACGGCCATCCGGCAGCTGCCGGCCATTACCGTTTCGATCAGGATGCCGCCCAGCTTGCGCCCGCTGCGGCCGGCAGCCGTGTCGGGCGCGGCCCCCGGCAGGGCGGGGTCGGGCGCATCCAGCAGCAGCAGATCGTTGGGCCACTTCAAGCCCAGGCGCGGGGCGTGGCCAGGGCCGGGCGGGTCCAGCGCGTCGGCCAGGGCCAGGCCCACCGCCAGGGACAGCCCCGACCAGTCGGTCGGGCTCAGGGCCACCGCCAGCGAGAAGGTCAGCGAAGCGCCGGCGGTCGATTGCCAGGTCCTGCCCTGGCGGCCGCGCCCCTGGGTCTGGTGCTCGGCCACTACCAGGCTGGGCTGGATATCGGCCTGGCGCCGGCCCGGCCCGGCAGGCATCGGGCCCGGGGGGTGCCATTCATGCCGCCGCGCCGGATTGATGCCGCGGATGCGGTCGAGCAGCACGGTGTTGGTGGAGCCGCAGCTGGTCAGCACCTCCACGCCCAGGCCGGGCATCAGGGGCGCCAGCGTTTGCCAGAGGGCTTCGGCGCCCCACTCCAGATGGTCAGGGCCGGGCATCGTGCTGTGCGCTCAAGTGGTGGGTCAGGCTGCGCTGCGACCCTTGGGGGCCAGCATCGTGCCGCGACAGGTCTTGGCACCGCAGCGGCACTCGAAGCGTTTTTTCAGCGCGGCGGTGTAGCGCTCGTCGATCATCAGGCCGTAGTCGAAGAACAATTCCTCGCCCACCTTCAGCTTGCGCAGGGCCTTGAGCCAGACCCGGCCGTCGGCCTCCTCGGCTTCGCAATTGGGCGCACAGGCATGGTTGATCCAGCGCGAGGCATTGCCGCCCATCAGGCCGTCGATCACCTTGCCGCCGTCGAGATGAAAGTAGAAGGTGTGGTCGGGCTGGGCGGGGTCGTGGGGGTGGCGGCGCAGCGCTTCGGGCCAGTCGATCACTTCGCCGATGTACTCGATGAAGGCCTCGCCCTTGGCGATGGGCTGCACCACGAACACCCCCTTGCCATGCACCCCGCTCTTGCGCACCTGCAGGCGGCGGCCGCGCACCGGGGCAGCGGCCGCGCCGGCGGTGCTTGCCGGCGCGGGGCGGGCGGTGTTGCGGACAGTGGCTTGCACGGCGGCTTTCATTGGGTACAGTGAACTCATGAGCGCGCGCGTGCAGATGTGTGCAGGCGCGCGCGAGATGCGGCGGATTGTAGGCATGGCCCCGGCGGGGCTGGCCCGATGCGCTGCGCCAGCCCAAGGACCCCCACAGACCCATGAGCAAGACCCTCATCATTGCCGAGAAGCCCAGCGTCGCACAGGACATCGTGCGCGCCCTCACCCCGGTGGCCGGCAAGTTCGACAAGCATGAAGACCATTTCGAGAACGAACGCTATGTGGTCAGCTCGGCGGTGGGCCACCTGGTGGAGATCACCGCGCCCGAGGAGTACGACGTCAAGCGCGGCAAGTGGAGTTTTGCCAACCTGCCGGTGGTGCCGCCGCACTTCGACCTGGCGCCCATCGACAAGGCCAAGAGCCGGCTCAATGCGCTGGTCAAGCTGGTCAAGCGCAAGGACGTGAGCGCGCTGATCAATGCCTGCGATGCCGGGCGCGAAGGCGAGCTGATCTTTCGCCTGATCGTGCAGTACGCCGACAACCTGAAGACGCCGCTGGCCAAGCCGGTGCAGCGCCTGTGGCTGCAGAGCATGACGCCGCAGGCCATCCGCGACGGCTTCGACCACCTGCGCAGCGACAAGCAGATGCTGGGCCTGGCGGACGCCGCGCGCAGCCGCAGCGAGGCCGACTGGCTGGTGGGCATCAACGGCACCCGGGCCATGACCGCCTTCAACAGCCGCGACGGTGGTTTCTTTCTCACCACCGTGGGCCGGGTGCAGACGCCGACCTTGTCGATCATGGTCGAGCGCGAGGAAAAAATCCGCAAGCATGTCTCGCGCGACTACTGGGAGGTCAAGGCCGGCTTCCTTGTGCCCCCAGGCCCGGGCGATGCCCGGTCCGCCCCCCAAGGGGGTCTCGGGGCCTTGGGGCGGCCCGGCGGCCCCGAGGCCGCGGCCGGCGGCTACGAGGGCAAGTGGTTCGATCCCAGGTTCAAGAAGGGCGCCGCGGCCGGCGCTGTCGGTGCGGATGGCGCCGATGCGCCGGCCGATCCCGACCGCCGCGCCGACCGGCTGTGGAGCGAGCGTGATGCCCAGGCCATCCGCGCGGCGGTGCTGGGCCAGCCCGGCACCGTCACCGAGGAGGCCAAGCCCAGCACCTCGGCCAGCCCGCTGCTGTATGACCTGACCACGCTGCAGCGCGAGGCCAACAGCCGCTTCGGCTTCAGTGCCAAGACCACGCTGAGCATCGCCCAGGCGCTGTACGAGAAGCACAAGGTGCTGACCTATCCCCGCACCGACTCGCGCGCGCTGCCCGAGGACTACGTGGCCACCGTCAAGCAGACCTTCGAGATGATCGCCGGCGAGGACCTGCCGGGCCCGCTGCGCGAGCTCGCTCAACATGCGCGCAAGGGTCTGAAGGAGGGCTATATCCGGCCCACCAAACGGGTCTTCGACAACAGCAAGGTCTCGGACCACTTCGCCATCATCCCCACGCTGCAGGCGCCGCGCAGCCTGACCGAGATCGAGGCCAAGCTCTACGACCTGGTGGTCAAGCGCTTCATCGCGGTGTTCTACCCGTCGGCCGAGTTCATGGTCACCACCCGCATCACGCAGGTGGCGGGGCATCACTTCCAGACCAATGGCAAGGTGTTGGTCAACCCGGGCTGGCTGGCGGTCTACGGCAAGGAGGCGCAGGACGAAGACGCCAACCTGGTGCCCGTCACCCCCAACGAGACCGTGGCCAATGAGTACGTGGACGTCAACGCATTGAAGACCAAACCGCCGGCGCGCTACACCGAGGCCACCCTGCTCAGCGCGATGGAGGGCGCTGGCAAGCTGATCGACGACGACGAGCTGCGCGAGGCCATGGCCGAGAAGGGCCTGGGCACGCCAGCCACCCGGGCTCAGGTGATCGAGGGCCTGATCGCCGAGAAGTACATCCTGCGCGAGGGCCGCGAGCTTTGCCCCACCGCCAAGGCCTTTCAGCTGATGACGCTGCTGCGCGGCCTGGCCATCGAGGACCTGACCAAGCCCGAGCTCACCGGCAACTGGGAGTACCAGCTGGCGGAGATGGAGCATGGGCGCCTGAGCCGTGCCGCCTTCATGAAGGACATCGCGGCGATGGCCGAGCGCATCGTGCGCAAGGCCAAGGAGTACGACCGCGACACCATCCCCGGTGATTACGCCACGCTGGCCACGCCCTGCCCCAATTGCGGCGGCGTGGTCAAGGAGAACTACCGGCGTTTCACCTGTGTCGGTGTCAGCCCCTCGCCCGCGGGCACGCGTGCGATCCCCCCAGGAGAGCGGGCCGCCCTTGGGAGCGGCCCGGCGGGCAGCCCGCCCTTCGATGGCGAGGGCTGCGGGTTCAGCATGACCAAGATCCCGGCCGGCCGCAGCTTCGAGCTGCCTGAGGTGGAGACCTTTCTGCGCGACAAGAAGGTCGGACCGCTGGAGGGCTTCCGGTCCAAGGCGGGCTGGCCCTTCAGCGCCGAGCTCAAGCTGGTGCTGGACGACGAGATCAAGAACTGGAAGCTGGAGTTCGACTTCGGCGACGATGCCAAGGGCGGCGACGGCGATGCCGAGGCGATCGATTTCAGCGGCCAGCCGTCCTTCGGGGCCTGCCCCAAATGCAAGGGCCATGTCTACGAGCATGGCAGCAACTACGCCTGCCAGCATGCGGTGAGCGCGCCGGTGACTTGCGACTTCAAGACCGGCAAGATCATCCTGACGCAGCCGGTGTCCTTCGAGCAGGTGACCAAGCTGCTGGCCACCGGCAAGACCGACCTGCTGGAAGGCTTTGTCTCCAACCGCACCAAGCGCAAGTTCAAGGCGCGGCTGGCCTGGGAAGAAAAAGAAGGCAAGGTCACCTTCGAGTTCGAGCCCCGTGCGGCCAAGTTTCCGGCCAAGGCGGGTGCGGCCGGGGGCGGGGTTGCAGCGGCGCCCGTCTACAAAGCCGCCTTCTTGGCCCCCGCCAAGAAGGCGCCGGCCAAGAAGGCCGCGCGCAAGGCAGCCAGGAAGTGAGCGCCACCCCTTGCGCTGCCGGGGCGCGCAGGGCGGGCCGGCGGGCAGGCGATGCAGAGGGCGGCGCTTGATCCTGGTCGACCCGGCGCCCGCTACACCCGCGCGACCTGGCCCACGCAGGCGGGCCGGCTGATGTCCTGGATCGTCTTCAACAAGCTGCTGGCGATCTTCTGCACAGTGGGTCTGGGCTGGCTGGCCGGGCGCATGCGCTGGCTGGGCGAGCCCGCAGGCGGGGTGGACCCGGCGCGGCTGCTGGGCAATGCCGCCTTCTACATCTTCGTGCCGGCGCTGCTGTTCCGCACCACCGCGCGGCTGCAGGTCTCGGCCATGCCTTGGGCCACGGTGCTGGCCTATTTCGGTCCGGTGTTGCTGATCCTGCTGGCGGTGTATGGCGCTGGCCGCTGGCAACAGCGCGGCCGGCGCGCGGCCGACCTGGACGCCGGCGAGCGTGCCGCCGCCGCGCCCACCGCGCGCTCGATCGCGGCGGTGTTCGGCAATTCGGTGCAGGTGGGCATCCCGCTGTCGGCGGCCCTGTTCGGCGAGGCCGGCTTGGGGCTCCACATCGCATTGACGAGCGTGCACGCCTTGATCCTGCTGTCCACCCTGACCATCCTGGTGGAGCTGGACCTGGCCCGCGCCCGCGCCGCCCACGATGCCAGTGCCGGCCTGCTGCGCACGCTGCGCAACACCGTGCGCAACACCCTGATCCACCCGGTGGTGCTGCCGGTGCTGGCCGGCCTGGGGTGGAACCTCACCGGCTGGCCGCTGCCGGCCCCGCTGGACGAGACCCTGCAGCTGCTGGGCAGCGCGGTGGCGCCGCTGTGCCTGGTGCTGATCGGCATCACGCTGGCCTATACCGCCGGCCGAACGGTGTTCGGCGCGGTGCGCAGCGCCTTGCTGATCTCGGGGCTCAAGCTGCTGCTACTGCCGGCCACGGTGCTGGTGGTGGCGCACTGGGGCCTGGGCTTGAGCGGCCTGCCACTGCAGGTGGCGGTGATGATGGCCGCGCTGCCCACCGGCAGCAATGCGCTGATCTTTGCCCAGCGCTACCGCAGCTTCGAGGCCGAGGCCACCACCGCCATCGTGCTGTCGACGCTGGGCTTCGTGCTGACCGCGCCGGTCTGGCTGGCGCTGCTGGCCTTGGTGGGTTGACCAAATCGTCGCACCGTCGCCAGCAGCCCCAGCCTGCGCTGCCTCGCCCTGAGACACAAGCCGGGCCGTGGCGAACAGGCGCGAGCGCACGGCCACGCCCGAAGTAAGCGGGTGTACAGGCTCAGAGACTGAGAGGATTTCGAGCGTGACCGAGAAACGCCACAGAACGTGCTCGATCTAGACGCAAAGCGCAGCCATAGCCCGGCCTATGGCGAGCATTTGCAACGACGAGCGGGTGCGTTTTGGGGTGGTGAGCGGGAATGATCGAAAAACTCTCAGTCTCTCAGGGCCGCCATGGCCGAGTGCCTGAATGCCAAGGCGTGCAACTGCGGACTGCAGCGCCTTCCGGTGCGCGGGCCGCTCCAGGTCAAGTGCGTGGCGCTGCTGTCCGTTCTGGCACAAGTTGATGCGCGAAGTGGCGTGTCGGCTCCCATGTGAACATGTCCCCATTCGGAGCTGGCCACTTCGCTCATCCCCCTCGGGGGGCGGCGGCAACGCCGCCTGGGGGCGCTCTCAGCGCTTGGCCAGCTTGCCGCCAACGAACTCGGACAGCCAGCCGAACGCGGCGCCGACGATGATCGAGAGGATCGTCGGCAGGATCGCCTTTTCGGGCGTCATGTCCTTGCCGAGCAGAATCAGCCCGGCGACGCTGGCGAACCCGTAGACGCCCGACGGAATCGTCCCCAGCAGCGGCAAATGCGCGGCCGCGACGATCACCGCCGCGCCGATACCTACCGCGACGGGAGCCGCGAACGCACCGAGCGCGCCCAGTTGGCCGATCAGCATCACCGATAGCATGCCCACGAGCGCGCCGAAGCTCATGCAGATCACAGTCTTCTTGAAACCGTCGGTCTTGCCGCCGTTGTGATAGTGGCTTGCCCACGCCAGAAAGGCTTGCCAGATCTGCATGTTGAACGCCGCGAGCGGCCCCAGAAATATCCAGGTGGCGACGACAGCGAGTACGCCGATCGACACTGTCAGGGCTATCAGCATGGTCATTTTCTATATCTCCTCGGTACCGGCGACCCACAAGCCGTGAGGCCGCAACACGGGCGTCGAAGGCTCTCCTGTCAGCCGGTCGAAGCATTGCGGATGATGCGCGGGGTGCGTCGGCCGATCAGCCTATCGCTTACTCGCACACGCGCTGGTGCGACTGTTCCAGCTTGGCGCAGCTGTGCCGTCAACTGCGCTGTCGGCGACCAATGCGGTTCAACTTGACTCTCACCGAAGCGCTTCTGCGCCAGGAAGATCTGCGGCTCAGGGCAATCGCACCGCGATGAGGCCAATCCTGAGCACCGTCGGGCTAGTCCTGTTCAGCTTCTCAGAAGGGGTTGCGCCCGGGATCGATCAACAGCCATCGCGACACGATCAAGCGCTGCCTGGGCTTCACTGCGCAAGCCGTCGATGCCTGGCGCAGCTGCGCGGCAATCAACCGCCGGTGTGGGTCTCGCGGGGGTCGTTGCCCACTGCGCTGGAGATCACCCGCGCATCGCCGCCGAAGGTGACTGAAAACACCTTGGACACACCGTTGTCGATGAAACGCCAGTCCCAGGTCTCCTCGTCGGGCTTGAGCGCGAAGCGCTGGGTCTTGGCCGGTTTGCCCAGCATCCGCCGCACCTCGTCCTTGGCCAGGCCGGGCTGCACCTTGGCAAAGTTGGCCGGTGTCAGCAGCTGGCGCAATCCGCTCATCTTGCCGTCGGCGCCGATCGTGATCAGGTAATTGGTGCTGCCTTCGGGCTGGCGCGGGTACTCCATGATCTTGCTGCCGTCGGCCTTCTCGGTGATGGTCACCGGGTCGCCGAACTGCTGGCGCACATCGGCCTCGGTGGCCACGCCTTCTTCCAGCTTCTCGATGCGCTTGGCATCGCAGGCCCACAACAGGGCAGCAGTCAGCAGCATCAAGGAAAGGGTGCGCATATCACCGCCTCGGGCAGTCAAGGATCGGTCGCATTCTGCCCGCCTGCAGGAGCGCTTTCTTCCCGGACTGAGTCTTGCGCCGCGCCGGCGGCGACAGCCAGCGGCCGATCTGGGAAAATTCGGTGATGACCCCCACCGACATCCCCGCCTACATGGCCCAGGTAGGCGCAGCCGCCCGCGCCGCAGCCGGTACCCTGGCCGCGGCCAGCACCGCCGCCAAGAACCTGGCCCTTCAGGCCCTGGCGCGCCGCTTGCGCGCGGGTGCGGCCGGGCTGGCCGAGGCGAATGCGGTCGATCTGGCGGCCGGCCGGGCGGGCGGCCTGGCCGGCCCGCTGCTGGATCGGCTGAAACTGGATGCCGCCACGATAGCCACCGTGGCCGACGGCTGCGAGCAGCTGGCCGCGATGCCCGACCCGATCGGCGAGATCAGCGGCGTCAAGCGCCGGCCCTCGGGCATCAGCGTGGGCCAGATGCGGGTGCCGCTGGGGGTGTTCGGCATGATCTACGAGAGCCGGCCCAACGTGACGATCGAGGCTGCTTCGCTGGCGATCAAGAGCGGCAACGCGGCCATCCTGCGCGGCGGCAGTGAGGCCCTGCACAGCAACCTGGCGCTCTGGGCGCTGGTACAGGCGGCGCTGGTCGAGGCCGGCCTGCCGGCCGACGCGGTGCAATTGGTGCAGACCACCGACCGCGCCGCCGTCGGCCAGCTGATCACGATGCCGCAGTATGTGGACCTGATCATCCCGCGCGGCGGCAAAGGCCTGATCGAGCGCATCAGCGCCGAGGCCCGGGTGCCGGTGATCAAGCACCTGGACGGCAACTGCCATGTCTACGTGGATGCCGAGGTCGACCTGGCGCAGGCGCTGCGCGTCACCGACAACGCCAAGACGCAGAAGTACAGCCCCTGCAATACGGCTGAATCGCTGCTGGTGCATCAGGCCCAGGCAGCAGCCTTCCTGCCGCGCATCGGCGCGATGTTTGCGGCCAAGGGGGTGGAGATGCGCTGCTGCCCGGCCAGCAAGGCACTGCTGGCGGTGGTGCCCGGCGCGGTGCTGGCCGACGCCACCGAGGCCGACTGGTCCGAGGAGTACCTGGCCCCGGTGATCAGCATCAAGCAGGTGGCCAGCCTGGACCAGGCCATCGGCCACATCAACCGCTACAGCTCGCACCACACCGATGCCATCCTGACGACCAACCACCCGAACGCGATGCGCTTCCTGCGCGAGGTCGATTCGGCCAGCGTGATGGTCAATGCCAGCACCCGCTTTGCCGACGGCTTCGAGTACGGCCTGGGCGCCGAAATCGGCATCTCGACCGACAAGTTCCACGCCCGCGGCCCGGTGGGGTTGGACGGCCTGACCTCGATGAAATGGGTGGTGCTGGGGCAGGGCGAGGTGCGCGGGTGACCGACCCGCGCACGGCCCTGGTGCTGTTCTCCGGCGGCCAGGATTCCACCGCCTGCCTGGCCTGGGCGCTGGACCGCTACACCCGGGTCGAGACGGTGGGCTTCGACTACGGCCAGCGCCACCGCGTCGAGCTCGATTGCCGGCCCGCGTTGCGCCAGCAACTGGCCGCGCAGTTTCCGCGCTGGGCCGGCAGGCTGGGCGACGACCACCTGCTCGACCTGCGCCTGCTGGGACAGCTGTCGGACAGCGCACTGACATCCGAGCGCGCCATCGCGCTGGCCGCCAACGGCCTGCCCAACACCTTCGTGCCTGGGCGCAACTTGCTGTTCCTGACCTTTGCCGCCACCCTGGCCTACCGGCGCAGCGCCAGCGTGCTGGTGGGCGGCATGTGCGAGACCGACTATTCCGGCTACCCCGACTGCCGCGACAACACCCTCAAGGCCCTGCAGGTGGCGCTCAGCCTGGGGCTCGACGCGCCGATGGTGCTAGAGACCCCGCTGATGTGGTTGAGCAAGGCCCAGACCTGGGCCCTGACGCAAACGCTGGGCGGTGATGCGCTGACCGCGCTGATCATTGAGCACACCCACACCTGCTACCTTGGCGAGCGCGGCGAAAGCCATGCCTGGGGCCGGGGTTGCGGCAGTTGCCCAGCCTGCCTGTTGCGTGCAGCGGGCTACCAGGCCTGGCGGGGGCGCGCGTGATCGGCGACGTGCTGCCCTGGGCGGCGCTGCTGGTCTTGCTGGGCCTGTGGATGCTGGGAGCGCACAACCGCATCACGGCCCTGCGCGCCGCGGTGCTGGCGGCCTGGGGCCCGGTGGACCAGCTGATCGCCCAGCGCGGGCAGGCCCTGGCCCAATTGCTGCCGGCCCTGACCGACCCGCTGGCGGCCGAAGCTGCGGCGCTGGATGCCGTGGCCCAGGCCCAGGCCCAGGTGCAGATCGCGCTGGACGCCGCGCGCCGCCGCCCGGTGGCGCCCGACACCATGGCCGACCTGAGCAAGGCCGATGCGGTGCTGGCAGCGGTCTGGGTACGGGTGCTGGCGCTGGTGGAGCAGCAGCCGCTCTTGCGCGCCAGCGAGCCAGTGGCGCAGGCACTGGCAACGCTTGTTGCCGTGCCTGCCCAGCTCGCCTTCGCGCGGCGCGTCTTCAACCAGGCCGGCGAAACCTACAACGCCGCGACCCAGCAATTTCCTACTCGCCTGTTGGGCGCGGTGCTGCGTTTTGCTGTGGCCGGCCGGTTCTGAGCCCGGCCGATGGCCCGCGCTGCTTCAGGCGCGCTCGCCCATCACCGACGCAGTCGCCACGAGGTCGTCGAACATCGCCAACGACACCTCGCCGGTCATTGAATAGGGGTCGAGGTCGGTGGTGGCCGAGTACTTGAGCACCATCGCCGGGTTCAGGCGCGAAATGTTCACCTGGCCCATGGACCAGCCGGCAAAGTGCCGCTCGGTGATTTCCCGGTAGCTCAGCAGCACCAGATCGGTGTGGCGCGGGTCTTTGCTGATCCGGTTGTAGAGCTTGTTCACTGCCGTCCGGCCGCCTTCCAGCGCCTGCATGAAGATGCCGCTGTTGCTGCAGTGGCAGAGCAGGCCGGTCACGCCATTGGCAGGGTTGTTCTCCTTGCATTGGCGCAAGATGCCCAGCAGGGCGTCGTGGTCCACCGCGGCGGCGGTGCGGCTTGCGTACAACAGGCGTACCAGCATGCGGGATTCTCCAAGGGCGGGGCGGGCTGCGGGGGGCGGGGTGTTCAAGTGGCGTTCTTCTTGGACAGCAATGAAAGAAACTCGCGCCGCAGATTGGCATCCTTCAGGAAGGCGCCGCGCATCATGCTGTTGGTCATCGCGGTGTCGGTGTCCTTGACGCCGCGCCAGTGCATGCAGAAGTGGTCGGCCTCCATCACGATGGCCAGGCCATCGGGCTTGACCCTGTCCTGCAGCGCATCGGCCAGCATCACCACCGCTTCCTCCTGGATCTGCGGCCGGCTCATCACCCAATCGCAGATCCGGGCGTATTTGCTCAGGCCGATCAGGTTGGAATGTTCGTTGGGCAGGATGCCTATCCAGACCCGGCCCAGGATCGGACACAGGTGGTGCGAGCAGGCGCTGCGCACCGTGATCGGGCCGACGATCATCAGCTCGTTCAGGCGCGAGAAGTTGGGAAACTCCGTCACCGCCGGCATCGGCACATAGCGGCCGCGGAAGACCTCTTCGACAAACATCTTGGCCACCCGCTTGGCGGTATCGTGGGTGTTGTGGTCGTTGTCGGTATCGATCACCAGCGACTGCAAGACCTGCTGCAGATGGCCTTGCACCTCGGCCTTCAGTTCGGTGATTTCACCGTCCTTGATCTGGTCCGCGATATTGTCATTGGCGTGGTAGCGGCGATGCGCCGACACCAGCCGGTAGCGAATTCGCTCGCTCACCGGCATGCGCGCCAGCTCTTCCTCGGAACGAAACAGGGTGTCGGTGACAGACATGGGTGGACCGAATAGAGCGAGTGGAGTAACGATTGTGCCGTTCCCCAGGGCTGATCGGCCAAAGGCAGGGGATAGACTGATTCAATGCCGATTCAGGATCCTGCCCCGCCGCTGCACCGCTTGCTGGGCCAGACTGCGGATGCGGTGGCCGCCGTGCAGCAAGGACGCTCACTCACCGTGGTACTGGCCGAAACCCCGGCAGGCTTGCGGGCCGCTACCCAGGCCCTGAGCTTTCTGGTGCTGCGCCGACTGGGCGGGGCCGAGGCCGCCCTGGCGCTGCTGGCCGCCAAGGCGCCGCCGCTGCCGGTGCGTGCCTTGTTGCTTACCGCGCTGGCCCTGCTGTGGCCCGACGCCGCGCCGCTGCCCTATGCCGAGCACACCCTGGTGGATCAGGCGGTCCGCGCGGCCCAGGCCCGCACCCCGGCAGCGGCCAAGTTCGTGAATGCCGTGTTGCGCCGATTCCTGCGCGAACGTGCCGCGATGGTGGCCCAGGTGCAGTGCCAGCCCGAGGCCGTGCACAACCACCCGGCCTGGTGGGTGCGGCAGTTGCAGCAGGATTGGCCCGACCAGTGGCAGGCCCTGCTGGCCCAAGCCAATTCCCACCCGCCGATGGCGCTTCGGGTCAATCAGCGCCTGACCAGCGTGGCCGATTACCTGGGCCGCCTGCAGGCAGCCGGTCAGCCTGCGGTGGCGGTTGCCGCGGCCGCGCCGGGCGGCCCGGCGCCCCAGGCGGTGCTGCTGGCGCGGCCCTGCGGAGTGCAGGCCCTGCCGGGATTTGCCGAGGGCCTGGTCTCGGTGCAGGATGTATCGGCCCAGCGCGCCGCCCCCCTGCTGTTGGACGCCAGCGGCGCGCTGCCGCCGCTGGCGCCGGGCGCAAGGGTGCTGGATGCCTGCGCCGCCCCGGGCGGCAAGACGGCCCACCTGCTGGAACTGGCCGACCTGGATCTACTGGCCCTGGACAGCGACGCCCGCCGCCTGTTGAAGGTGCAGGACACCTTGACCCGGCTGCACCTGCCGGCCGGCCCCGGCCGGGCGGTGCTGCAGGCGGCCGATGCGCGCGACGTGTCGCGCTGGTGGGGCGGCCAGCCCTTCGACGCCATCCTGCTGGACGCGCCCTGCACCGCGTCGGGCATCGTGCGCCGCCACCCCGACGTGCGCTGGCTGCGCCGTCCGGCCGATATCCCGGCGCTGGCGCATATCCAGCAAACCTTGCTGGATGCGCTTTGGCCGCTGCTCAAACCCGGCGGTCGCCTGCTGTACGCCACTTGCTCGATTTTCAAGGCTGAAGGCCAGCAGCAGATCGACGCTTTTTTGCAACGCCATGGCCCCGCCGGCGCCCGGCTGCACCCGGCGTCGCCCGGTCACCTGCTGTGCGTGCCGGACAATCCGACCTTGCCAACCGGTCTGGCCACCGGCGACGGTTTCTATCTGGCCCTGCTCATCGCCCCCTGACACCTGCCCCAACCGATGCCCCGCCTGTGGATGCAACTGCAGCAGCAGCGCTTCCGTGCCTGGGCGCGGTGGCCGTGCCAACGGCGCGCGGGCGGCTGGCTGGCCGGCTGTGCACTGGCCCTGCTGATGCTGGCGGGGCCACCGGGCTGGGCCCAGTCGGTAGAGCTCAGGGCGCTCAAGCTGGAACGGCGCGACGGCGAACTGGTGCTGGAGTTTGCCACCCGGCTCAGCCTGGGCCCGGCCATAGAAGACGCGCTGCAGCGCGGCGTGCCGATTTACTTCGTGGCCGAAGCCCAGCTCTACCGCAACCGCTGGTACTGGCGCGACGAGCGTGTGGCGCGTGTGTCGCGCTCCTGGCGCGTCGCCTTCCAGCCGCTGACCAGTGCCTGGCGCGTTAGCCTGGGGGGCCTGAACCAGAGCTTCCCTTCGTTGGCAGAAGCGCTGGCGGCGGTGTCGCGCAGCGCCGGCTGGCGGCTCGTCGAGCTGTCGCAGCTGGACTTCGACAAGAGCTTCTACCTGGAATTCAGCTACCGGCTGGACACCAGCCAGCTGCCCGGACCGATGCAATTTGGCCTGGGCGGCCCGGGCGGCCCCGGCGACTGGGCGGTGGGCGTGAGCCGCACGCTGCGGGTCGAGCTTTAGTGCGCCAACCCAGCGCCAAAGCCCGAACCCCATGTCACGCACCGCCCGCTGG
>JAYUQJ010000071.1:0-5177 GCA_043756825.1 Betaproteobacteria bacterium
CCGTGCTCGATCCACGACCCGCTGGCCGCACTCGAGTACGCCAGGAAGCTCAAGGCCGAGCGCGCACGGCATGCCGACACGCTGGAAGTGGTGATGCGCGTGTACTTCGAGAAACCGCGCACGACGGTCGGCTGGAAGGGGCTGATCAACGATCCGTATCTCGACCAGAGCTTCCGCATCCACGAGGGCCTGCGCATCGCGCGCCAGTTGCTGGTCGACATCAACCGCCTGGGCGTGCCGGCGGGCAGCGAGTTTCTCGACACCATCAGCCCGCAGTACATCGGTGATCTGATCAGCTGGGGCGCCATCGGGGCGCGCACTACCGAGAGCCAGGTGCACCGGGAGTTGGCCTCCGGCTTGTCCGCGCCGATCGGTTTCAAGAACGGCACCGACGGCAATCTCAAGATCGCCACCGATGCGATCCAGGCGGCATCGCGTCCGCACCACTTCCTGTCGGTGCACAAGAACGGCCAGGTCGCCATCGTCCAGACCAAGGGCAACCGGGACTGCCATGTGATCCTGCGCGGCGGCAAGTCACCCAACTACGACGCCGCCAGCGTGGCTGCGGCCTGCGCCGAGCTCAAGGATGCCAAGCTGCCCTGCCAGCTGATGATCGACTTCAGCCACGCCAACAGCAGCAAGCAGCACCAGCGCCAGATCGAGGTGGCGCGCGCTGTGGCCGACCAGATGGCCGCCGGCAACCGCTGCATCGTCGGGGTGATGGTGGAAAGCCATCTGCAGGCCGGCGCACAGAAGTTCAGCCCGGGCAAGGACGATCCGGCCCGGCTGGCCTACGGCCAGAGCATCACCGACGCCTGCATCGGCTGGGACGACTCGGTCGGGCTGCTGCAGACCCTGAGCGACGCGGTGTTGGCACGGCGCAACAAGGGATGACACTCTAAAGCGGTGCAACGCACCGTCGAGCCGTTGTCAGCCCATGACAATGTTGCTGCGTTACTCTGAAGCCTGCACTCCATTGCCCCCGATGATCACCACCGCACACGCCAACCCCGTCCGCACCTTGAGCCTGGTGGAGATCATTGATTTCAAGTGGTTGATGGCCGGGGATGGGCGTCGGGTGCACGTGGAGCGGCTGCAGGCCGATCCGGCTTATGCCCGGGACTGCCTGCAACAGGGCGCCGATTCGCAGATACCAGCGCTGCGCGAATGCGCCTCCCGGCTGGCCCTGGTGCTGCATATCACCTTGCAGACGCGCTGAAGGCCTGGCCGGCACCGGGGCTGCCTGAGCCCGGGCCCGGCGCGCCAGGCGCGGGCCCAGGCAGCCAGCGCTCGAGCATGCGGTCGAAGCCGGCGATGTCGATGGGCTTGATCAGGTGCTCGACAAAACTCGATTGCTCGCTGCGCACCAGGTCGCTCGGCATCGCGAACGCGGTCACCGCCACCACCGGAATGTCGGCGGTTCGGGCGTCGTCGCGCAGGGCACGCATCACCGCATAGCCGTCCATGTCGGGCAGTTGCAGGTCCAGCAGCACCAGTTGTGGACGCTGGCTGCGGGCCAGCGCCAGGCCCTCCACACCGGTGGCCGCCATCAGCAACTGCAGACGGGGGTGGCGGGCGATCACATGCGCAACGATGCGCTGGTTGGCGGGGTTGTCTTCCACGTACAACACCGTGGCCGCGCGCTGGATCGGGGCCGGCACGGGCGCCACGGTGGCCACCGGCCTGGCCTTGGCCGCCACGGCAGCGGCCGGCAGCTCGACCCAGAAGCGACTGCCGAGACCGGGCTGGCTGTGCACCCCCACCCGGCCGTCCATCAGGTCGAGCAACTGACGCACGATGGCCAGGCCGATGCCGGTGCCTTCGACCGGGCCGAACTCCGCGCCGAGCCGGTTGAAGGGCTGGAACAACTCGGCCTGGCGCGCACTGGGGATGCCGCAGCCGCCATCGACCACGCTGAGCAGCAGCCTGCCGGGCTCGACCGGACCGGCCTCGACCCGCACCCAGCCGCTCATCTGGTTGTACTTGACCGCGTTGGACAGCAGATTGATCAACACCTGGCGCAGGCGGGTGCGGTCGGCGATGACCTGCAGGTCCGGGTCGATCTGCACTGCCAGGTGGATGCTGCGGGTGCGTGCCGCCGGTCGGATCATCTGCAGGCACTCGTCCACCAGTTGCGCCAGCCGCACCGGCTGAAGTGAAAGCGTCACCGCACCGGCCTCGATCTGGGCCAGGTCCAGCACGTCGTTGACCAGGGCCAGCAAGTGCTGGCCGGCATGCTGCATCTCATCGACAAAGCTGCGATGGCGCTCGCTGACGCTGGGGTCGATGCCCATCAGCTGGGCGAAGCCGAGGATGGCATTCAAGGGGGTGCGCAGCTCATGGCTCATGCGCGACAGGAACTCGCTCTTGGCCCGGTTGGCAGCCTGGGCCTCGTCGCGCGCGCCGAGCAGTTCGCGGGTGCGCTCGTGTACCTGCAGTTCCAGGCTGGCGCGGTGTTGTTCCAGCTGCGATTCGGCCTGGCGCCGGGCCTGCACCTCGGCCTGCAGCTCGGCATGGCGCTGCAGCAGGTGGCGGTTGCGCAGGTGCAGGCCGAACAGCCGGTCGTAGCTGGCGGCAGCAGCGCGCATCAGGGCCTGCAGCGGGCGGGCGCGCACGCGCAGGTACAGCAAGGTCACACAGTCGCCCGGGCCGGTCAGGGGCGAGTGGGCTTGCGCCTGCAGCAGGTAGTCGCCGGGCGGCAGCGAGCTGTAGCGGATCGCCGCCTGGCGCGTGGGCGGCGACCATTCGGGGTCGAATCCGGCGAGGCGAAACTGCAAGCGCACGTGCTGTTCGTCGAGCAGCCAGGCACAGAACACCTCGGCTTCGAAGGACCATTTTCCCGGGTCCACTTCGGTCCAGGCGCCGGCCTGGCTGGCCTGCGCGCCATACCAGCGCAGCTGGCTCAGCGCCACCATGGGCGGCGCGCCAAAGCCCGCCAGGGCGGCCAGGTCAACCGCCACCAAACCGCCGTTCAGGCCGCAGTAAAGGCGCCCGTCCGGGCCATGCAGCAAGGCACGGTTGTTGGTGAACTCCCACACCGCCGGGTCGAAGAGTGCGTTGATGCGCTGCTCGACCGCGCCGTTGCGGCAATCCACGATGCGCAGGCCGTCGCTGGCGCCGATGGCCACCCGGTGCTGGTCCAGCCACACGGCGGTCCAGCCGGCAACCGGGTATTCGCTGGCCACCAGGCGCGGCGGCTCGTCGCCCTGCAGCAGGACGATGCGCTCATCCTGCAACACCATCACCTGGCCCGGCAGCGGCCCCATGGCGACCGCATAGGTGTTGGCGCTGGCCGTCAAGGGGCCGCCCAGCACCGGGACCAGGCCGGTCGGCCCCTCGCGCCAGAGGCCGCGGCCCAGGGTGCCCACCCAGAGCCGGCCCGCGCTGTCGAGCTGCAGGTTGTAGACATAACCCAGTGACACGCCATCGGGGCAGGCCACCGCCTGGGCCACCCGGTTCTCGAGCCTGACCAGGCCGCTCAGGGTACCCACCCACAGCACACCATCGCGCTGCAGCACCACCCGGCAGGGCAGCCCCAGCAGGTCGTGGTCGGGCTGCCAGCGCTCGGGCATGCCGTCGGCCGCCGCACGGTAGAGGCCGGCCTGGGTGGCCAGCCAGCAGGCACCGTCACCCGGGTCGAGCTCCATGTCCCAGACCGTGCTGGGCAGCTTGGCCTGTTGCAAGACGACGGGTCCGTCCTGCCCGAACTGCAGTTGGGCCGCGAAACCGTCACCGCCCACCCGCAGGCCGCCGGCCCCGTCGTGCCGGATCACATACACCGCCGCGTCCAGCGGCAGGCGCTGCAAGGCGTCGCGCAGACCGCTGATGCGGGCCACGCCAGCGGTGTCGGTGGCCACCCAGACATTGCCCCAGCCGTCGATCAGCAGGTCATTGACCTTGCCTGCGGCAAGCGACCGATGGATCAGCCGCAATCCACCGGCGTCATCGCGCAGGTAACCATAGACCGTGCTGCCGGCGGCCACCCAGACCTGCAATCCCTGCGCGGCCACCGCGTCGACCTCGGCTTGGCCCGGCACCTCGGTGCCGATGCCCAGCACCTGGCTGTCCCGGTCGATCAGCCAGACGCGCCTTGACGCAGCCACCACCAGGCCGCCGTCATGGGCCCGCGCCACGCGTCGGACCGATGCCACATCCATGCCCCGGGGCAGCGCCATCGGCCGACAGCCAGCCTCATCCACCAGCACCAGGCCCTGGTGCGCCGAGACCGCGACCAAGCGTGTGGCATCCAGGCGCAGCAGGTCGCGCACATAGCCGATGTCCAGGTGCCGACCCAGGCGCGCCGCGTCACCTGGCGCAAGGACCTGCACCAGGCCTTGCGCCGTGCCCAGCCACACATGGCCATTGCCGGTGGCGACACAGCTGACCAGGCCGAAAGCCCAGGTCGACGCAGGCATCACCTGCAGAACCCTGCCGTCCAGGCCGACCGCCTCGACGCCGAGGTCGGTGCCGATCCAGACCCGGTCGTCCGCGCCCACCACCACGGTGCGCAGGCCGGCACAGCACAAACCCTGACGCCGGTCGGTGGTGCGCACCCGGTGACCGTCGTAGCAGCACAGGCCGCTGGGCCCGGCCAGCCAGAGGCGATTGAAACGGTCCTGTGCCAGGCGATGAACCTGGCTGCTGGGCAGACCACCGTCCCGGTCTATCACTGCGTGCTGGGACAGGTTCACTCGCCAAGGGCTCCGCTGGTAACGTTTGCAACAAGCGGCTGAAGCTATCACGCCACCCTCTGAAAGCCTGCAGGGACACCCCTAGATCCGGCTCGAATGGCGGGTGCGGCCTGGCCAGATCGGCAGGAATTCACGCCTGTTCAGGCCCTGGCATGCGACTTTTTGCCCACAGGCCCGCGCCGACCGGGCCCGCAGGCCGGCGCGGTGGTCCGGTCGCGGCCGGGCCCGGGCACCCTCAAGTGCCCAGTTCGTCCCGGCGGCGCGCGTGTTCCGGGCTGAGAGACTGAGAGTTTTTCGAGCATGCCCGCTCACCACCCCAAAACGCACCCGCTCGTCGTTGCAAATGCTCGCCATAGCCCGGGCTATGGCTGCGCTTTGCGTCTAGGACGCCTGTCGGACTTGGGGCGTCGAAGCGAAGTTTGACCCCAGCGAGGACAGTTTTTGTCGGATTTGCAGCCCCATAGCTGTAGCTATGGGGCAAAAAGC
>JAYUQJ010000072.1:0-5157 GCA_043756825.1 Betaproteobacteria bacterium
CGCCTACCCATTGGCCGGCCGTGCTGGCCGCCGCCTTCATCGGCGTGGCCATCGCCGTGAACATCGGCAAGCTGCCGCTGGCCTTGCCCCTGCTGCGCAGCGAACTCGGCCTGAGCCTGGTGCAGGCGGGCTGGGTCGGCGCGATGATGAATGCGCTGGCCATGGTGGCCGCATTGGCGGTGGGCCTGATGGCAGGCCGGCTGGGCGCCCTGCGCACGGTGATGACAGGGCTGGGCTTGAGTGCGCTGGCGTCCTTGCTCGGGCTGGGCGCCAGCCACACCACGGGCACCGCGGCCGGCAGCTTTGCCTGGCTGATGGGCAGCCGTTTTCTCGAAGGTGCCGGCATGCTGGCGGTGGCGGTGGCCGCACCGTCGCTGATCAGCGCGGCCTCGGCCAGCGCCGACCGCCGCTTCGCGCTCGGGGTATGGGCCTGCTACATGCCGGTGGGCGTGGCGCTGGGCATGGCACTGGCGCCCGCCCTGCTGCCGGCAGCCGGCTGGCAGGGTCTGTGGCTGGCGGCGACGCTGCTGCTGGCCCTGGCCGGCGTGGCGGCCTGGCGGCAACGTGCCTGGTATGCGCCGGCCGGCGAATCGGGCCACAAGATGCCGCTGCAGGATGCCATGCGGGTGCTGCACCAACCCCTGCCCTGGCTGCTGGCCCTGTGCTTCGGGCTGTGGGCATTGCAGCACTTTGCCTTGATCATCTGGCTGCCCACCTTCTTGAAGGAGCAACGCGGGCTGTCGCCGGGCTGGGTGGCACTGCTGAGCTGCGCCATGCTGCTGGTCAACGTCCCCGGCAATCTGCTGGGCGGCGTGCTGGTGCAGCGCGCCTGGTCGCGAGGCCGGCTGATCATGCTGGCGAATCTGGTGACCGGGCTGTGCAGCCTGGGCCTGTTCAGTGACGCGCTGCCCGACGGCTTGCGCTTCGGCCTGTGCATGCTGCTGTCCTTTGCCGGGGGCCTGATCCCGGTGGCCGTGATGTCGAGCTCGGCGGTGCTGGCGCACCATCCGGCACAGATCAGCGCGATCCAGGGCCTGATGATGCAGGGCTCGCAACTGGGCCAGTTCATCGGTACGCCGCTGATCGCAGCGGTGGTCGCGTTCAGCGGGCAATGGTCGTCGGCGCGCTGGATCACGGCGGGCGCGGCGGCGCTGGGCCTGGCGCTGGGCCTTTGGGCCTGGCGGATCGAGCGGTGCGGACCCGGCGCCCGAGAGGCCTGAACCCAGCAGGCCGTGCAAGGCGGGCTGGCCGGCGGCCTACAACAGCTCTTCGGGCGCAAACGGCGCCAGCAGCTCCAGCCAGAAGCGGGTAGAAAAGCTCACGTCGGGCTCCTGGTCGAACGCGACCTCGCCCTCTTCATCGGCCGCCAGCCAGCGCAGGCCCTTGCCGTCGGGCCGCAGCACCACCCGGTAGGACGCCTGCAGCTTGTCCAGGTCCATCAGGCGCAGCACCTCGCGTGCCAGCTGCGGGCTGTCGATGAACAGACCCATCTCGGTGTTGATCTTGTCCGATCGCGGGTCGAAATTCATCGAGCCGATGAATACCCGGCGCCGGTCGATCACCGCCGTCTTGGCATGCAGCCGGCCCTGGCTGGTCTGGAACATCCCCAACCGGCTGGCCTTCTTGACCCGCACCGGGCTCAGTTCGTACAGCTCGATGCCGGCCTGCAGCATCGGCACCCGGTACTTGCGGTAGCCCACATGCACCAGCGGCTCGTCGGTGGCGGCCAGCGAGTTGGTCAACACCTTGAACTTCACCCCCTTGGCCCGCTGGGCACCAAACAGCGCCACCCCTTTGTCGCCCGGGATCAGGTAGGGCGAGGTGATCACCACCTCGCTGCGCGCGCTGCGTATCAGGTCCAGCACGTTGTAGTGCACCGACTCGACGTCCTCCAGCGGCACCAGGGCGTAGCTGGCGCCCAGGCCCCTCAGGCGCGCGGGCGGGTCGGCATAGGTGCTGGCCTCGGCCCAGATCAGGCCCAGCCGGCCAGCTTCGATGTCGTCGGAAAGGGGGCCGTAGCCCAGCACGTCGGTGGCGGGCGGCGGGTCGGGCGGGGGCGACGCGGTCTCGTTGGTATCGATGTCGAAGCGTTCTCGTTGCAGCGCCGCGTCCGCAGCGGGCCTGACGATGGCCTGCAGCGGGTAGACCACCGGGCTGTTCCAGTAGTCATCGAACAAGTCCTGCAGCTTGGGCACCAGCGCCCCCACCACAAAAGCATCCAGGTCGACAAAATTGCTCTGCGCGTGGCGCATGAAGTATTCGTCGGCGACATTGCGGCCACCGGCCACCGCCATCGCGCTGTCGACCACCAGCAGCTTGTTGTGCATGCGCCGGTTGACCCGCGCAAAATCCTGCGCCGACGCCAGAAAGCGGGTGATGAAATGGCCCCGTCCGCCCGGGAATGGGTTGAACAGCCGCAAGGTCACGTTCGGATGCGCCGCCAGGCCGGCCAGCAAGGGGTCGGTGTCGGCGGTGTACAAGTCGTCCACCAGCAAGCGCACCCGCACGCCGCGCAGCGCGGCGTCACGCAGGCTGCGCAGCAGGTGGCGTCCGGTGTCGTCGTCGGCGATCAGGTAGTACTGGATGTCGATCGAGCGCTCGGCCTTGCGAATCAGCGTCAGGCGGGTGTCGATGGCAAAAGCGCCGGTGGGCAGCAGGCGGAAACCCGACAAGGCCTCATCGGGGCTTGATTCGGCGGCGATGCGGCCCAAGGTGGTGTTCGTGCTGGGAGGCAGCGCAGTGACGGCGCTGCGTGGCACCGGCGCGGGCAGGCTGGCGCAGCCCGTCAGCGCCAACACCCAGCCAAGCAGCACGAGCAGCACCGCCAGGCGCAGCGCCCGCCGCGATTGCCGCAGACGCCAGCGTCCGCCCGACTGCGTAAACTGAGCCGCCCTGTCTGGCATCCCGGATGTCGCTGGCATCAATACCCTGGCCTGTGTCATGGACCGGAAGGATACGCAATGAACCGAATGACCCTGTTTCCTGCGGCGCTGGCGCTGTCGGCCGCGTTGCTGGCGCCGGCCCGGGCCGCGCTGGATGTCGGTGACAAGGCGCCGGCCTTTGCCATCGAGGCCTCCCTGGCGGGCAAGAGCTTCCGGTTCTCGCTGACCGACACGCTCAAATTGGGGCCGGTGGTGCTGTATTTCTTTCCGGCGGCGTTCTCGCGCGATTGCACGGTGGAGGCCCACGCGTTTGCCGAAGCCTCCGACCAGTACAAGGCCTTGGGCGCCACGGTGATCGGGGTGTCGGGTGACGACATCGAGACGATGAAGAAGTTTTCGGTCACCGAATGCCGCAACAAGTTTGCGGTGGGCGCCGACGTCGACCAGACGGTGATGAAGGCCTATGACGCGGTGCTCACGCTCAAGCCCGAGTACGCCAACCGCACGTCCTACGTGATCGCGCCCAATGGCACGATCGCCTACCAGTTCACCAGCCTGAACCCGATGCGCCATGTGGCCAACACGCTGAAGGCGGTCAAGGCACTGGTGGAGAAGAAGCCTTGAGCCTGGCCGAGCGGCCCAGTTACCAGAAATACGCCGTGGCGGTGCACAAGAGCGCCATCGATGGCTTCGGCGCCTTTGCTGCAGAGCCGATTCCCGCACGGCGCAAGATCGGCGAGATCCGCGGTGAGAGCATCAGCGTGTCCGAGGCGCGCCGCCGCGCCGCCGGCAAGCAGCGAATCATGATCGTCGAGGTGTCGGCCCGCAAGGCCATCGACGCCCACGCCAGCACCGACCCGATGCGCTTCACCAACCATGGTTGCCGGCCCAACGCCCGCTTGACGATCCAGGGCGGTCGCATCGAGTTCTATGCACTGCGCGACATCACGCCGGGCGAGGAGATCACCGTCAACTATGGCCCCACCCACCACGGCGGCACGCTGGCCTGCCGCTGCGGCGGCGATGGCTGCAGCGGCTGGTTGTAGGGCCGCGCTGCCGGCCGCCATCACAGCCCGTGCGCCCGGCGCTTGCAACGCCCGGCCGGCTGCCAATGTGAACCTGCTGGCAAGCCGCGCACAAAGGGTTTTCCCGCAGATCAGCGCAGGCCGGTCGGCGCCAGCCGGCACCGGCTTGCGCATCGTCCAGAATCGCGCAGGACCCGAGGAGACCCCGCTTGAACAAACACAACGATTTCGGCCTGATCGGCCTGGCCGTGATGGGCCAGAACCTGGTGCTCAATGTCGAGAGCCGGGGCTTCTCGGTGAGCGTGTACAACCGCACGCCCGCCACCACCGACGAGTTCATCGCCCGTCACCCGGGCAAGCGCCTGGGCGGCTATCACAACCTGCCGGCCTTCGTGCAAAGCCTGGCCAGGCCGCGCAAGGTGATGATCATGGTCAAGGCCGGCGCGGCGGTGGACGCCGTGATCGAGCACCTGATCCCTTTGCTGGATGCCGACGACATCATCATCGACGGCGGCAACAGCCTGTACAGCGACACCGAGCGGCGCGACGCCTGGCTTGGCGCCCTGGGCCTGCGCTTCGTGGGGGCAGGCGTGTCGGGCGGCGAAGAAGGCGCGCGCAAGGGCCCGTCCATCATGCCGGGCGGGCCGGCGTCCACCTGGGCCGTGATGCAGCCGGTCTTCGAGGCCATCGCAGCACGCGTTGACGGCCAGCCCTGCGTGGTGCACATCGGCCCGGGCGGTGCCGGCCACTACGTGAAGATGATCCACAACGGCATCGAGTACGGCGACATGCAGCTGATCTGCGAGGCCTACAGCCTGTTCAAGGCGGCCGGCTTCAGTGCCGACGAGATGGCGGCGGTGTTCGCCCGGTGGAACCAGGGCGAGTTGCAGAGCTACCTGATCGAGATCACCGCCGTGGCGCTGGCGCAGAAAGATGCCGCCACCGGCCAGCCCATCGTCGAGCTGATCCTGGACAAGGCCGGCCAGAAGGGCACCGGCCAGTGGACCCAGCTCAGCGCCGCCGAGAACGCGGTGGTGATCAGCACCATCAACGCCGCCGTGGAAGCCCGGGTGCTGAGTAGCCAGAAGCAACAGCGCCTGGCTGCCAGCGCGCTGCTGCAGGGCCCCCCGGCGGTGCTGGCGGTGGACAAGGCCGCGCTGGTGGCCCAGGTGCACGATGCGCTGTATGCCAGCAAGATCGTCAGCTATGCCCAGGGCCTGGACCTGATGCGCACCATGGGCCAGAAAAAG
>JAYUQJ010000073.1:0-5154 GCA_043756825.1 Betaproteobacteria bacterium
GCCCAGGGCCACCTGCTGATCGATCGCCAGCGCAGCACCGGTGAGTGCCGCCAGGGTGTCGGTGATCAGCGCGGTGGGGATGGCCTGCAGGTAGGCACGGAAACGCCCCTTGGCCTCAAAGCGCTCGCGAAAGGCCGAGGCAAAGAAGCGCTCGGCGAATCGCGGCGCGATGCCACCGCCGATGAACAGCCCGCCGCGCGCCCCCAGGGTCAGCGCCACACTGCCGGCAAAGCCGCCGAGCAAGGCGCAGAACAGGTCCAGGGTCTGGCTGCACAGCGCGTCGCTGCCGGCTTTGCCGCGTTCGACGATCTGCGCCGCACTCAGCGCCGCCGGTGCGCGCCCCTGCACCGCACCCAGGGCCTGGTGCAGCACCGGCAGACCTATGCCCGAGAGCAGGCGCTCGGCCGAGACATGCGCGAACTGTCGGCGGACATGGGCCAGCACCGCGCTTTCCAGATCGTCGGCCGGGGCCAGCGTGGCGTGTCCGCCCTCACCCGGCAGGGCCACCCAGCCGCTTCGGGTGCGCAGCACCGCGCCCACGCCCAAGCCGGTGCCGGGGCCCACCACCGCCAGCAGGCAGCCAGCGGCGGTCAGCGGCGTCGCGCCGCCCGTCCCACCCGGGTGCCGGCGCAGCTGCGGCTCGCCCAGGCAGGGCAGCGACAGCGCCAGCGACTCGAAATCGTTGAGCATCAGCAAGCTGCGCAGGCCCAGGCCGCGCTGCACCTGGCCGCGTGAAAAGGCCCAGTGGCTGTTGGTGAAGGCGATCCGGTCGCCGGCCACTGCGGTGGCCACCGCGAAGGCGGCATGGCGCGGCGGCCGGTAGGCCGCCCCGAGCTCGGCCTGCAGGGTGTCGAGGTAGCTGCGCGCGGCCTCGCCCGGGCCGGCAAAAGCCGGTACCGACAGCCTGCGCACCTGCGTCACCGGCGCGCCGGGCTCGTCCAGCCAGCCGAAACGGGCATTGGTGCCGCCGATGTCGGCCACCAGGCGCGGAAACGAGGCCCCCACCGTCGCGGCCGGCTGGCAAGGGTCTGGCGATGAGGCAGAGGCAGAAGAGGCGATCACATTCGACAGCTGGCAAGAGATGCACCGTCGCCCGGGCCACTGCGGCCCGGGCGCTTGACACCGGTCCAAGCCCGGCGCTGAGGCGGCGACCCACCCCGCAGGCAAGCCGCAAGCCTGCTTCACCGGCCGGCAGACAGGTAGCGAAATTACAGGCCAATGGCCCACCCTGTCGGCGCGGCGCCTGCCTCAGCGCCAGCACACGCCGATCTGCTGGCATGCACCATGTAGTCTAGCTACACATTGTGCAATACTCCATCCGCCTTGCCGGTGGATGACCCCGCCCCCCGTGGGCTAACCGCTCGGACGAGCGTGACAGCGCGTCGCAAGGCAGCGTCGGACCGTGCCCGACCGAAGCCCCGCAATGACCGCAACGGCCGGCCGAGCCACCCCCTCAAGCCATGGCGCCATTCGACAGCCCCCGTCTGATTGCCGACATCGGCAGCACCTTCGCGCGCTTTGCGCTGGAGACGGCGCCAGGCGTGTTCAATGCCACTGTGTCGCTGCGTTGCGCCCACCATGCCGACTTCGTGGCTGCGGTGCGCGCCTACCTGGACGCGCTGCCGCCGCACCGGCGGGTAGAACATGGCGCCGTTGCCATTGCCAACCCGGTGGAAGGCGATCGGGTGCGCATGACCAACTACCACTGGGAATTCTCGATCGAGGGCGCGCGCCGGCAGCTCGGCCTGGACACCTTGCTGGTGGTCAATGATTTCACCGCGCTGGCGATGTCGCTGCCGCGCCTGGCGGCCAAGGACCTGCGCCAGGTGGGCGGAGGCAAGGCCGCCGACAAGAGCGTGATCGGTCTGCTGGGGGCTGGCACCGGGCTGGGCATGTCGGGCCTGATCCCGGCCGGCGACAGCTGGATCTCGCTCGGTGCCGAGGGTGGGCATGCCAGTTTCTCGCCGCGCGACGAGCGCGAGCTGGCGCTGCTGCAGCATGCTGGGCGCCAGTTCGAGCATGTGTCCTTCGAGCGTCTGCTGTCAGGCACCGGGCTGGTGCTGATCCACCAGGCCCTGACCGAACGCGCAGGCCTGCCGACTGGCACGCTGCGCGCGCCCGAGATCACTGCCCGCGCCCTGGCCGGCAGCGACCGGGTGTGCGCCGAGACGCTGGAGGTTTTCTGCGCCATCCTCGGCACGGCGGCGGCCAACCTGGCGCTGACCCTGGGGGCGCGCGGCGGCATCTACCTGGGCGGTGCCATCGTGCAGCGCCTGGGCCGGCATTTCGACCGCTCGCCCTTTCGCGCCCGCTTCGAGGACAAGGGCCGCTTCAGCGCCTATGTGTCGGCCATCCCCACCCTGGTCATCACGGAAGAGCAGTCCACCTTCGCCGGCACCTCGGCCATCCTGGATTCGCAGCTGCGGGCACTCCAATCGGCGCCGGGGTCGGCCATCCTGGCGCAGATCCGGCGCGCCTGCAGCGAGCTGTCGCCGGCCGAGCTGCGGGTCGCCGAGCAGGTGCTGGCGCACCCGCGCGCTGTGCTCAGCCAGCCCATCATCGAGATCGCCAAGGCGGCCCGGGTCAGCCAGCCGACGGTGATCCGTTTCTGCCGCTCGCTCGGCTGCGCGGGCCTGAGCGATTTCAAGCTGCGCCTGGCGTCGGGCCTGACCGGCACCGTGCCCATCACCCATGTGCAGGTGACGAATGACGATTCGATGGTGGAACTGGGCACCAAGGTGCTGGGCAATACCGCCTCGGCCATCCTGCAGGTGCGCAGCCAGCTCAACCGCGAGATGATCGACCGCACCGTCGAGATCCTGGCCAAGGCCCAGCGGGTGGAGTTCTATACCGTGGCCCAGTACGGCGGGGTGGCGCAGGATGCGCAGTACAAGTTTCTGCGCTTCGGCATCCCGAGCGCGGCCCACACCGACGCGCGCCTGCTGGCCCTGGCGGCGAATGTGCTCAAGCCCGGCGATGTGGCGGTGATCATCAGCAGCGGCGGGCGCCTGCCCGAGCTGCTGGACGTGGCCGACACCGCGCGCCAGCGCGGCGCCACGGTGGTGGCGATCACCGCCAGCCAGAGCCCCCTGGCGCGCAGGGCCGATACCGTGCTGGCGGTGGACCATGTGGAGGACAGCGGCACCCAGGTACCGATGGTCAGCCGCATCCTGCAGCTGCTGATGGTCGACATCCTGACGGTGGGGGTGGCACTGCGCCGGGCGCCGCCCGAGGGCAGCGCCGGGGCCGTTGGCGGCGCGACGCTGGCGCTGCCCGGTACCGGCGCGGCCACCAGCGCAGGGCCCGACAGCCCGGGCAGCGCGAGCTTGCCCTTGCCCAGGCTGCCCCGCATGACCCTGCACAGCCGCTGAAGCGCGCAGCCCGTGCCCCTGGCCTAAGGCAACGCTGAACAAGTCCCTCGCGGCGCGCAGCACCTCGCTTTGGGCGCTCTTCGGCGTTGCAAATCCTCGCCATAGCTGGGCTATGGCTGCGGTTTGCGCCTTGCAGCGCATCCCAAATCAAGGCACTGCGTATCCGCGGGGACTTATTCAGCGTTGCCCTAAAGCGCACCCTGGGCGCGCAGCCAGGCCAGCTTGCCGGCATAAAGTGCCTGCAGGCTGGCGCTGGGGCTGCGGGCGATGGCCTGCTGCAGTTCGCGCTGGGCCAGCACGTTGCGGCCCTGGCTGAAGTTCAGGCGGGCCAGCGCAAAGTGAAGTTCATGGGTGTCGCCCGTGACACGCCGCTCGTTCGGCAGAAGGCGCTGGGCCAGGGTCCACTCGCCCCGCGCCATCGCCGCCTCTGCGCCCTGCAGGGCCTCGAACGGCGCCCCGGGCTCGATCGCCAGGCGTTGCTCGGTCCAGCGCCTGGCTTCCTCGGGCCGGCCCTGGGCCTGTCGAACCTGGGCCAGGTTCCACAGCGAGGCGACCTGGCGCGGGTCGCGCAGCAACACGGTCTCGTAGGCACGCGCGGCGGCGTCCAGGTGGCCGGCGCGCTGGTAGACCAGGCCCAGCGTGTTGACGGCCGGTGTGAAGGCCGGGTGACGCAGCAGCGCCTCGCGCGACCAGGCATAGGCCTCGGCCGGTTCGCCGCGGCCCAGGGCCTCGGTGGCGCGGTTGTTCATGAACATCGCCAGCACGGTGTGCTCGGCGATCGCCAGCGTGCGCAGACCCTTCAGCTCGGCCGGCGGCAGAAAGTCGATCTGCAGGCGGCTGGGGTCGGCGCCGAAGCCGCTACCGCGCGAGGCAGCCGACAGGGCCGGCGGCCCCAGCACCAGATTGACATGGTCGATGCGCAGGTTCAGGTCAGCCAGCCGCGCATAGGCATCGCTCACCGGGACATGCTGGAAGGTGACTTCCAGCCCCAGCTCGCGCGCAAAGGCCGCCGTCATCAGCACCAGCGACAGGCAGTTGCCCGAGCGCGCGGCGAAGGCCAGCGCGGCGGTGCGGGTGACGGTGGCGTCGTAGTCCAGCATCAATCCATCCGGGCCCTGGTAGAGCGCATCTGCCAGGGCCCGGGCCTTGCCCTTGCGCTGGGCACCCTGCTGCAGATGGGTGGCCAGGTAGCGGCGCATGGCCGGGTCCAGTGCCATCGCCGCGTCGGTCTCGGTCGGCCGCAGCGGGTGGTCGAACAAGGCATCGTCGAGCAGCGGCGCCACCGCCGGCGGCTGGGGCGTGGCGCAGCCCGACAAGGCCAGGGCGATCGGCAGGGCCAGCGCCAGCGTTGCGCGCCGCAAACGGTCGGACAGGGCGGACAGGGCGGACAGCTCGGGCAGGCAAGTCAGTCGGGTCATCATGGGCTCCGGCGGGCAGCACAGACAGCCGGCTTACGCCGATCGGCGCGACCCGGATCGGGCCGGACGGGACGCCAGGCGTGGCCTCGGCGCCGGCCCGGTGGCAACCCACGGTTGGCACTGGCGGCACGACAGACTTGCAGACCGATGGCGCCATCTTTGCGCTCGGGCGCCCTTGGCCAACAGGCTGTGGTGCCGGATGCGATGCAAGCCGCCAGCATCCCGATCACGGCAAAAAAACCAAGGAAGGCAGGGCGCTGAACACCACCGCCACCGTGGCAATGGCGATAGCCCCGCGCGCAAAACGGTAGCTCCAGCCCGGAAGATCGCCCTCCGCATGTCGGGCCTTCAGCCGAACGTAATGC
>JAYUQJ010000074.1:0-5149 GCA_043756825.1 Betaproteobacteria bacterium
GTGCAGCCCCACCGAGTGGCCAGCACCCTGCCAGGCGTAGATGCGGCGCACGGTGGCCACCGCCGCGTCGAAATCGGGCACGCTGTAGATGGCCAGCACCGGGCTCAGCTTCTCGCCCGAAAAGGGGTGGTCGGCACCAATGCCGTCCTCCGCCACCAGCAGCAGGCTGGGCGACAGCGCGGCCAGGTCGTGCAGGCCGGCGCGGCGCGCCACCTCGGCAGCGCTCTGGCCGGTGGCCGCAGCCGAGAGCTTGCCGTCGGGCCACATCAGCGCCTGCAACTGCCCCTTCTGCGCTGCGTCCAGCAGCACCGCGCCGCGCGCGACCAGGGCTGCCAGCATGGGTGCCCGTGCCGCGCCCACCAGCACCAGGCTGTTCTCGGACGAGCAACTGGTGGCGTTGTCGAAGGTCTTGCTGCGCAGGATGCGGTCGGCCGCCAGGGCGATGTCGGCGCTGGCATCGACGATGCCGGCCACATTGCCCGCGCCCACGCCGAAGGACGGCGTGCCGCAGGTGGCCGCGGCGCGCACATTGGCCTGCGAGCCGGTGGCCACCACCAGGTCGCACTGGCGCATCAGCGCGGCGGTGGACGCCTTGCTCACCGGGTGTGGCAGCAGCTGCACCAGGTCGCACGGCGCGCCGATGCGGTCCAGCTCGGCGTGCACATGCCCGATCAGGCGCTCGGCCGTGCGCCAGCCCTTGGGCGACGGCGCCACGATCACCGCATTGCGGCCCTTGAGCGCGTTGATGATCTTGTTGGCCGGCGTGGCCGCCGGGTTGGTGGACGGCGTGATCGCGCACACCACGCCCACCGGCCGGGCGATCTCGGTCAGGCCGAGCTCAGGGTGCTCGGCAATCACCCCCACCGACTTGGCACCCTGCAGGTCGCGCAGCAGGCCCAGGGTCTTGCGGTGGTTCTTCTGTACCTTGTCGGCCACCTTGCCGATGCCGCTGTCGGCCACCGCCAGCGCGGCCAGGGCCTGGTTGCGGCCAGGCTCCAGGATGGCCCAGCCGGCGGCGGCCACCAGCTCGTCGGTGCGGGCCTGGTCGTAGCCGTCGGCGATGGCCTGGGCGGCGCGGGCGCGCGCCACCAGCGCAGCCACGGTGGCCTCGATCTCGGGGTCTGGCAGGGGGGTGCTCGCTGCAGCAAGGGGCATGTCATTCCGCCTTGATTTGGGCATCACGCGCCAGCTTGACCCAACGTGGCAGCTCAGCGGCCACCGCCGCCGCCAGGGTTTCGGGCGTGCCGCCCTGGGCTTCAGCGCCCTGGGCCAGCAGCTTGTCGCGGATGTCGGCATCGGCCAGCACGCTGTTCAGGGCCTTGTTCAGCCGCTCGATGACGGGCTTGGGCGTGCGCGCCGGCACGAACATCGCGTACCAGCTGTCGACCTCGAAGTCGGGCACGCCAGCCTCCTGCATCGTCGGCACGTCGGGGAAGGCCGCGCTGCGCCGGGTGGTGGACACCGCCAGCGCCTTGAGCTTGCCGCTCTTGACGAAGGGCGCCGCTGCCGGGATGGACACCCACAGCGTAGGCACCTGGCCGCCCATCACGTCGGTGACGGCCGGGCCGCCGCCGCGGTAGGGGATGTGGGTCAGCTTGACGCCGGTGCGCAGCGCCTGCAGTTCGCCGGCCAGGTGGCCGGGCGAGCCATTGCCCACCGACGCAAAGGCCAGGCTGCCGGGTTTGGCCTTGGCCAGCGCGGTCATCTCGGCCACCGTGCTGGCGCCGAAGCCCGGGTGGGCCACCAGAATCTGCGGCAAGGACGCCACCAGGCCGACCGGCTCGAAATCCTTGACCGTGTCGTAGTTGAGCTTGGCAAAGATCGCCGGGTTGATGGTGTGCGAGCTGAGCGTGAACAACACCGTGTAGCCGTCGGGCGCGGCCTTGGCCACCACCTCGGTGCCCACCGAGCCGCCTGCGCCGCCCCGGTTTTCGATCACGATGGGCTGGCCCAGCGCGACCTGGAGCTTCTGCTGCACGATCCGGGCGATCACGTCGGTGCCGCCGCCGGGCGGGTAGGGCACCACAAAGCGCACCGGCTTGTCGGGCCAGGCCTGGGCCGCTGCGGGTCCGGCCAGGGCGCTGCCGAGCAAGAGCATGCCCAGCAGGGCCCAAGGCTTGCGGTGGGTAGACAAAGTCAGACGCATCGGGGCTCCTTGCGCGACGGGCGGATTGTTTGTGGCGCAGTCAGATGCTAGCCTGCGAATGCTGCGCCGTGCACCAGGGGCAAACGCTCGCGAACCCCGGTATCGCCATCGGCCAGACAGAACATCAAAGGGAGGAGCGCTCCATGACCGCCTGGATCTGGCAATCCGCCACCGCCATGGCGCATGGCGTGGCCTCCGGCCAGGTCAGCGCGCTGGCGCTGACCGAATTGCACATCGAGCGCATCCGGGCCACCCATGCCGCGCTGAATGCGGTGGTATGGCCCCGCTTCGACGCCGCGCGGGCCGAGGCCGTCACCGCCGATGCGGCGCGCAGCCGGGGTGAGGCGCTGGGCCCGCTGCACGGTGTGCCGATCACGGTGAAGGATCATTTCGCGCTGGCCGGCAGCGTCAGCAGCTGCGGCATGGCGCGGCTGCGCGGCCATATCGACGCCGCCGACGGGGTGCTGGTGGCGGCGTTGCGCCGGGCCGGCGCGATCGTGCTGGGCAAGACCAATGTGCCGCAGACCATGGCGGTGATCGAGACCGACAACGCAATCTTCGGCCGTACCAACAACCCCTGGAACCTGGCGCGCACCCCCGGCGGCAGCAGCGGTGGCGAGGCGGCGGCGGTGGCCGCCGGCTGCTCGGCGCTGGGCCTGGGCAGTGATCTGGGCGGCAGCGTACGGGTGCCGGCGGCCTGGTGCGGCCTGTACGGCCTGCGCCCCACCGCGCGCCGCCTGCCGATGGACCCGCTGCCGGTGGCCACTGCCGGCGGTGCCGAGGGTATCGTGGCCCAGCCCGGCCCGCTGGCGCGTCATGCCGCCGACCTGGCCCTGGCGATGCAGGTGATGGTGGCCGGCGCCGGCCGGTTGTCCTCCACCCTGCTGCCGCCGGTGCCCTGGCGCGACCCCAGCAACCTGCGCCTGGACAGCCTGCGCGTGGCGCTGCTGCCCCAGGTGGGCGACTGGCCGGTGGCGCCTGCGGTACGCCGGGCGCTGGACCTGGCGGCGCAGGCCTTGCGGCGCCAGGGCGTGCAGGTGCAGCCCTGGCCCGAGGCGCCGCCTACCCAGGCCATGGTCGACCTGTTCTTCCAGATCGTCGCGGCCGACGGTTTTGGTTTTCTGCGCGACATCCTGGGCGACGAGGCGCCGGTGCCCCTGATGCGGCCCAACCACCGGCTGATGACGATGCCGGGCTGGGCGGTGCCGCTGGCAGCGGCCCTGCTGGGGGCCGCCGGCCAGCGGCGGGTGCAGCGCCTGCTGCGCCTGGCTGCGCCGGCCAGGTCGGCCGATGCGCTGATGCGCCTGCTTTACCGCCGGATGCTGGCCGAGCAGCAATTTATCGGCGCGATGGCGGCCGGCCGCTTCGACGCGGTGCTGTGCCCGGCGCTGCCGATCGCCGCCCCGCCCCATGGCAGCGTGAACGACCTGGCCGATTTCTGGGGCTCGGCGCTGCTGTTCAATGTACTGGGCCTGCCGGCCGGGGTGGCACCGATCACCCGGGTGCAGCCCGGCGAGGAAAGCGACCGCCCGCCCAGCCGCGACCGGGCCGAGCAGGCCCTGGCCCGCGCCGAGCAAGGCAGCGCCGGCCTGCCGGTGGCCGTGCAGATCGCCGCCACGCCCTGGCGCGAGGACGTGGTGCTGGCCCTGCTGATGGCGCTGGAGCGCGAAAGCGCCGGGCGCAGCGACTACCCGCGCCGGCCGCCCTGGCCGGCAGGCTGAGAGACTGAGCGTTTTTCGATCATGCCCACTCACCACCCCAAAACGCACCCGCTCGTCGCTGCAAATGCTCGCCATAGCCCGGGCTATGGCTGCGCTTTGCGTCTAGATCGAGCACGCTTTGTGGCGTTGCTCGGTCACGCTCGAAATCCTCTCAGTCTCTGAGGCGGCGAGCCGGGCCGGCGCTGCCGGTCATCATTGATCACCGCCCCAGCCAGTCCAGCACCAGCCGCGTGACCTCGGCCGGCTGCTCGCGCTGCAGGAAGTGGCCAGCGCCCGCCACCTCTGCGTAGCGGTATTCGCCGGTGAAATGGTGCGCCTGGTCGGTCATCAGCTCGGCGCGCAGGTCGTCGGCGCCGCACAGCGCCAGGGTGGGCACGCTGATCGGGCGGTCCATCAGCGGTCGCAGGTCGGCCAGCGCCGGGTCGCCCTGGCCGGGGTCCAGCATGGCGCGGTAGTAGCCCAGGGTGGCGCTCAGCACGCCCGGCAGGGCCAGCATGGCCTTGATGCCGGCGATGTGGGCGGTGTCTTCATGGCCGGGGCGGGTCCAGTAGGTCCACAGGTAGTCGATGAAGGCCGCGTCGTCAGCCAGCAGCGCACGCTCGGGCAGGCTTGGCAGCTGGAAAAACCACCAGTGGAAGGACCGGTGCACATGCTTGGGAATCAGCATGCTCCTGGCCACCTCGGCCGGGTGCGGCACGGCCATCACCACCGCACGGCGCACCCGCTGCGGAAAGGCCGCCAGCACCGCATACGAGATGATCGCGCCCCAGTCCTGGCCCACCAGGTGCGCCGGTGCGCCGCCGCCCAGCGCCTGGATCAGCGCGGCCACGTCGGTGGCCAGCGTGGCCTTGTCGTAATGGCCGCTGGCCGGGATGGCCGTGGGGTGGTAGCCGCGCAGAAAAGGCGCCACTACCCGGTAACCGGCCTGGGCCAGCGCAGGCATCTGGTGGCTCCAGGTGTGGGCCGTGTCCGGCCAGCCGTGCAGCATCAGCACCAGCGGGCCGCTGCCCTGCTCCAGGTAGGCAAAGTCGAGACCGTTGGCATGGAGGTGTTGCATGGGGCTGGGGCCGGTGGGTGGGAGGGGTGATGATTCTTGCAGAGCCGATCCGCGCTGGCCGCGCTGCGGGACGTGATCCCGGGTGACGATCGGGCGCGGCGGCGGACGACGAAAAGCTGCCGGGGAGCAGAGACTGAGAGGATTTCGAGCGTGACCGAGCAACGCCACAAAACGTGCTCGATCTAGACGCAAAGCGCAGCCATAGCCCGGGCTATGGCAAGCATT
>JAYUQJ010000075.1:0-14903 GCA_043756825.1 Betaproteobacteria bacterium
GGTGCGCCGCCGGGCCTGGCCGGTGCCGGGCTCAGGCCCTGCCGCCTGCCCGGCGTGGCCCAGGCCGCGCAGTGCGGCCAGTTGAAGCGCCCGCTCGACCCCACCCGGCCCCAGGGCTTGGCCATCGACCTGCATTACGCGGTGCTGCCGGCGCTGGCCCGGCACAAGGCGGCCGATCCGGTGTTCTTCTTTGCCGGTGGCCCGGGCCAGAGCGCGATCGCGCTGGCAGGGGTGTTCAGCGCGCGCTTCGCACGCCTGGGCCAGCGCCGCGATCTGGTGCTGGTGGACCAGCGCGGCACCGGCCGCAGTGCGCCGCTGCGCTGTGACGACGACAGCCCCCAGGCACGGCGCCGACCGCTCGCCGAAGTCGCCGGCCCTGGCGCCCGTCTGGCAAGCCTGCAGGCCTGCCGCCGGGCGCTGCAGGCCCTGCCCCATGGCGATCTGCGCTGGTTCGGCACCGACATCGCGGCAGCCGATGCCGATGCGGTGCGCCAGGCCCTGGGCGTGGCGCAGATCAATGCCATCGGTGTGTCCTACGGCACCCGGGTGGTGTTGGCCCTGATGCGCCAACACCCGGCCACGGTGAGGCGCGCGGTACTCGACGGCGTGGTTCCGCCCGACATGCGCCTGGCCGACGTGGCCGGCCGCGATGCCCAGGCGGTGCTGGACGGGTTGTTCCAGGCCTGCGCGGCCGATCCGGCCTGCCAGCGCCGTCATCCGGCCGCTGCGGCGCAATTGCAGCGCCTGCTGGCAGGCCTGCCGCAGACGGTGAGCCTGCCCCACCCGGTCAGCGGTCGCCCCGAAAGCGTGGTTCTCGACCGTGACGGCGTGCTGGGGCTGGTGCGCGCGGCGCTGTACCAGCCGGCCCTGGCGGCTGCCCTGCCCGCCGTGCTGGCCGAGGCCGACGCCGGGCGCTGGGCGCCGCTGCTGGCCCTGGCCAATCCGCTGGGCGGCGCCGCAGCGTCGACGCTGGCCACGGGCATGCACCATGCGGTGCTGTGCAGTGAGGATGTCGGGCCGGACGACGCCGGCATCACTGCGGCCGCCGAAAAAGTCGCCGCAGCGGACGCGCTGGCGCCGTCTGCAGCCCCGGTGTTCGGCGATCTGCTGGCGCGCCAGTACCGCCAGGGCTGCGCCGGGTGGCCGCGCGCTGCGCCGGCCGCAGCTTTCTACACCCTGCCGCCGGCGGTGTCGCCCACCTGGCTGCTGTCGGGTGGCCTCGACCCGGTGACACCACCGCACCATGCGGAGCGGGTGGCGCAGGCCCTGGGCCGGCTGGCCCAGCACACGCTGGTGGCGCAGGCCGGCCATGGCGTGACCGGGCTGGCCTGCATGGCCGACGCGGCGGCGCGCTTCATCAGCGACGACGCCCCGCCGACCCGGCCACCCTGGGGCGCCGCTTGCGCTGCGGGCGTGCCGCGCGCGCCGGCCTGGCTGGCGCCGGGCCCCGGGGCGGGGCCATGATCGAGGTCGAGGGCCTGTGCAAGGCGTTCAGCCAGGGCAGCGGGCGGGCGGCGCGCAGCGTCGCAGCGGTGCAGGGCCTGGGATTTGTGGCCGCCGACGCCTGTATCACCGGCCTGCTCGGGGCGAATGGCGCCGGCAAGACCACCACCTTGCGCTGTGTGGCCGGTCTGCTGCTGCCCGACGCGGGACGGGTGGTGGTGGACGGCATCGATGCGGCGCGCCAGCCGCGTGCCGCGCTGGCCCGGCTGGGGGTGCTGTCGGACGCCCGCGGCCTCTACCCGCGGCTGACCGCGCGCGAGAACATCGTCTACTTCGGCCGCCTGCATGGCATGCCGGCGGCCGCCGCCGATGCGCGCGCCCGGCTGCTGGCCGAGGTGCTGGAGATGCGCCCGTTGCTGGACCGCCGCACCGAGGGTTTCAGCCAGGGCGAGCGCATGAAGACGGCGCTGGCCCGGGCCCTGGTGCACGACCCGTCCCACATCATCCTGGACGAGCCCACCAACGGCCTCGACGTGCTGGCCACCCGCAGCCTGCGCCAGGCCTTGCGTCGGCTGCGCGACGAGCAGGGCAAATGCATCGTCTTCTCCACCCACATCATGCAGGAGGTGGAGCGCCTGTGTGACCAGGTGGTGGTGGTGGCTGCCGGCCGCGATGTGGCGCGCGGCACCGTCGCGGGCTTGCTGGCGCAGACCGGTCAGACCGATTTCGAGAGCTGCTTCGTGCAGCTGGCCTATGCCGGCGCGCCGGCCGGTGCGGCGCAGGCCTGATGCGCGGCGCCTGGCTGGTCTTCGGCAAGGAGTGGCGCGACGCACTGCGTGACCGCCGCACCCTGCTGGTGGTGCTGTTGTCGTCGGTGCTGATGGGGCCGCTGCTGCTACTGGCCTTGTCGGCGCTGGTGGCCGATCTGGAGGAGCGGGCCGAGGCGCGCGAGGTCTGGGCCCAGGGCCTGGACCAGGCGCCCAGCCTGCGCAACTACATCGAACGCCAAGCCTGGACCGTGCGTGCCGCGCCCGACGACTTCGAGGCCGGCCTGCAGAAGCGCAGCTTCGGCCATGCAGTGCTGCGCGTGCCGCCCGGCTTCGAGGCCGACCTGGCCGCAGGCGTTGCGCCCACCGTGGCGCTGGTCACGGCCAGCGCCAATACGCGGGCCCAGGGCGAGACCGGCAGCCTGCTGCGACTGCTGCGCGGTTTCAGCCAGGAGCAGGCCCAGTTGCGCCTGGTGATGCACGGCGTGTCGGCCGGCCTGCTGCAGGTGCTGGAGGTGGACGAGCAGGACCTGGCCGGCGCCCAGGTGCGGGCGGCCCAGTTCACCCGCATGCTGCCCTTCTTCGTGTTGATGGCGGTGTTGTACGGCGCCATGCACGCCGCGCTGGACACCACCGCTGGCGAACGCGAGCGCGGTTCGCTCGAACCCCTGTTGATGACGCCCGTGCCGCTGGCCACCCTGGTACTGGGCAAATGGGCGGCGGTGGCCGGCGTGGGCATGGCGGTGGCGCTGTTGGCCTGCGGCAGCTTCCTGCCCGGCCAATGGCTGCTGCGCAGCCAGACGCTGGCGGCGATGTTCCAGTTCGGGCTGCGCGAGGCGGCGCTGTTCCTGGCCCTGCTGCTGCCGCTGGCCGCGCTGCTGGCGGCATTGCTGATGGCGGTGGCCATCCGCTGCAAGAGCTTCAAGGAGGCCCAGGCCAGCAGCACGGTGCTGGCGATGGTGGTGTCAACCCTGCCGCTGCTGACGCTGTTCAACCAGACCGGCGAGCAGGCCTGGCACCTGTGGTTGCCGGCGCTGGCCCAGATCACGCTGATGCAGCGGGTGCTGGAGGGTGAGGCGCTGGCCGCGCCCGACTTGTTGCCGCCGCTGGCCGTGGCGGGGGCCCTGACCGCCCTGTGCCTGGCCTGGGTGGCGCGGCAGTTGCGGGCGGCCGCCTTGCACTGAGGTGGCCGGAGCCACCCACGCCCCCGGGCGCGGGGCCCCGGGCTACTGAACGCGCGCCGGTCGGGGCGCCGCGCCCTGGCCCAGCACCTGTTCCACCTCCTGTTGCCAGGGCAGTGAATGCACGATGTGGTTGAAATGGGGTGCCGACTGCAGCGGGCTGAGCAGGTCGCCCTCGTCGCCGACCAGGCGCAGATTGGTCATCACCGCCATCGGGTCGGCCATGGCCAGCACGCCGCGATCTAGCTCTACCCAATCCCAGGCGATGCCCAGGTCGCCCTCATCGGTCTGGCGCACCCAGAAGGTTTGCCCCATGCTGCGGCAATGGGCTTGGCCCGTGGTCGAGACCTGGGTGCTCATATGCCGCATCTGCAGCGGAATTTTTCGGCTGACTTGCCACAATAATGGTGGCCAGGCACGCAGAGTCCAGGGATGGCAGTGTTCCAGCGCAGAGTTCAAGGTCGTCACCATGTCAGTTAGCCGCAGTTCGGACAGTTTTCGGCAAGAGGCGCCAAATGAAAACATGTAAACCTTTGCAGGAGATGCTCCACGCCTGGCCTCGCCCTTGAGGTTTGGCGATGCTTTCCGAGGCATATGCCGCTGTGCACCAGGCAGCAAACCGTGAGGCATTCCACAGCGAGGTCGTGCGTTTCACCCAGGCGATGGGATTTCGCACGGTATCGGCCATGTTGGTGGTGGACCGCCTGGCCGCCCTGCCCGAGTTCGTGGTCATCAACAACGCCCCGACCGGTTGCGAGGTGGTGCTGGACGACGTCAACAGCATGCGCCGCGACCCGGTGATGCAGCATTGCCGCCAGCATGCCTTCCCCATCGTCTGGGACCAGTCCACCTACACCCGCGAGGGCGCGGGCGAACTGTGGGAGGCCCAGGCCAGCTTTGGCTACCGTACCGGCATCGCGATGGCGCTGCACCTGCCCGAGGGGCGGCACTTCGTGCTGGGCGTGGAATGCGATGGGCCGCTGCCCAGCAATGCCCAGGAGGTCAATCGCCTGGTGGCGGACCTGCAATTGTTTGCAGTGCATGCACATGACACTGCGCTGCGGGTGCTGCGCCCGGTCCGCCCGGCTGCGCCGGGGGCTGAATTGCCGGCACTGACGCCGCGCGAGCTGGAGGCGCTGCGCTGGACCATGGAGGGCAAGACCGCCTGGGAGCTGGGCACCATCCTGGGCATCAGCGAGCGCACGGCGGTGCTGCATGTCAACAATGCCATGCACAAGCTGAACTGCAACAGCAAGCATCAGGCCGTCTTGAAGGCCCTGCGCCTGGGCCTGATTCGCTGAGCGGGGCCGGGCGGCCCGAGGGCGGCCCGAGTGCGGTGCTGGCCGGCCTGGCGTCGGCCCGTGCCGACCCCTGTAAGACCTGACAGTACCGCGATGTGGGATGAATTGGTGCAATCCGCACAAGCGCTGAAACAGGCGCAAGCCCAATCAAACCCCCGGAGCGAACCCCATGCAATCGATCGTCCAAGCCCAAGCCCAAGCCCAAGTCCCGACTCAACTGCCCAAGAACGGCTGGTAGTCCGGCCCGGCATCCCCATCCAGTTTTGCTCCCGGCGGCCTGCTGGCCGCCGGTTTATACGGCCCGGTTCACCCGGGCCGTTTTGTCTTTCAGCCGGCGGCTCTCAAGGCTTGCGTATTGCCAGGGCCGCGCTCCGGGCGGGTGGCTGCCTCCAGCCGGGTGAGCCAGTGCAGGGCCTGGGCCGGGCTTTGGCCGCACATCTCGGGCGAAGGCTGCAGCGACCCGCAGACCGCCGGCCGCTGAGCTTGGCCGAACAAGCGGCAGCTACCCTGGCTGTCGAGTTGGACGCAGCGCATGCCTGCCGGTTTGCCAGCCGGCATGCCCGGGATGGCGCTGCTGATGGACGGCGCGATGCAGCAGGCCGCGCAGCCCGGCCGGCAAACCGGCGCGGCCGCTCGGCTGGCGGGTTGGGTTGGCGGGGGCATCGGGGGCGGCGGCATGGCGCATCATCGCCGCCCACGCCCCTGGTCGCCCATGCCACCCGCAAACCGGCCAGACTTTTTACAATGCGGGTCCACCACCCCACCGGGCGCGGCTTCTGGCCCGCCCTCCCCACCGTGCTGCACCCTCAAACATTCGATGTCATCGTCGTCGGCGGCGGCCATGCCGGCACCGAGGCCGCTTTGGCGGCGGCCCGCATGGGCTGCGCCACCCTGCTGCTGACCCACAACATCGAGACCCTGGGCCAGATGAGCTGCAACCCGTCGATCGGGGGTATTGGCAAGGGGCATCTGGTCAAGGAGGTGGACGCGCTGGGCGGGGCCATGGCGGCGGCCACCGACGAGGCCGGCATCCAGTTCCGTATCCTCAATGGCAGCAAAGGGCCGGCAGTACGCGCTACACGGGCCCAGGCCGACCGCATCCTGTACAAGGCGGCGATCCGCCAGCGCCTGGAGAACCAGCCGAATCTCTGGTTGTTCCAGCAGGCAGTGGATGATCTGCTGGTCGAGTCTGACGGCAGCGCCGACCGGGTGGTGGGCGCGGTCACCCAACTGGGCATCGCCTTCCGCGCCAGGACCGTGGTGCTGACCGCCGGTACTTTTCTGGACGGCCGGGTGCATGTGGGTCTGCGCAACCATGCGGCCGGGCGCGCCGGCGATCCCCCGGCAGTCACCCTGTCGGCCCGCTTGAAGGAGTTGAAGTTGCCGCAGGGTCGGCTCAAGACCGGCACGCCCCCGCGTATCGACGGCCGCAGCATCGATTTTTCGCAATTGGTTGAACAGCCAGGCGATCTGGACCCCGTGCCCGTCTTCAGCTTCATGGGCCATGGCGGGCAACACCCGCGCCAGGTGCCCTGCTGGATCACCCATACCAACGAGCGTACCCACGCCATCGTCCGCGGGGGATTTGACCGCAGCCCGATGTTCACCGGCGTGATCGAGGGCGTGGGCCCGCGCTACTGCCCGAGCATCGAAGACAAGGTCAACCGTTTCGCCGACAAGGACAGCCACCAGATCTTTCTGGAGCCCGAGGGCCTGAGCACCCACGAGTACTACCCGAACGGCATCTCCACCTCGCTGCCCTTCGACGTGCAATTGGCGGCGGTGCGGTCCATGGCCGGCCTGTCCCAGGCGCACATCCTGCGTCCGGGCTATGCCATCGAGTACGACTTTTTCGACCCACGCGAGCTCAAGGCCAGCTTCGAGACCCGGTCCATCGGCGGCTTGTTCTTTGCGGGCCAGATCAATGGCACCACCGGCTATGAGGAGGCCGCAGCCCAGGGCCTGTTTGCCGGGGTCAATGCCGGCTTGCAGGCCCAGGGGCGCGATGCGCTGGCCTTGCGGCGCGACCAGGCCTACCTGGGCGTGCTGGTGGACGACCTGATCACCAAGGGCGTGAGCGAGCCCTACCGGATGTTCACCAGCCGGGCCGAGTTTCGCCTGCAATTGCGCGAAGACAATGCCGACGCGCGCCTGACCGAGATGGGCCGTGGCCTGGGCCTGGTGGAGGACGCACGCTGGGCCGCCTTCAACCGCAAGCGCGATGCGGTGGCCCGGGTGGCTGAGCAGCTCAAGCGCAGCTGGGTCCACCCCGGGATCTTGGCGGCGGCGGATGCCGAGCGCCTGCTTGGCAAGGCCATCGAGCGTGAGCACAACCTGGTTGACTTGCTGCGCCGCCCGGGCATCGGCTATGACACGGTGATGGCGGTGGCCCATTGCGCCCACACGTCATCGGGCGCCACAGCGGGCGGCATGGCCAACGGGGCTGATGTTTCACGTGAAACATTGCGTGGTGAGCTGGGCGTGCAGCTGGCCGATGCGGTGATCGAGCAGGTAGAAGTTGCCACCAAGTACGCCGGCTACATCGGCAAGCAGCTGGACGAAGTGGAGCGTGCAGCACATTTCGAGCACCTGCGCCTACCCGATGACCTGGACTATGCCCAGGTTGCTGCGCTCAGTTTCGAGGCGCGCCAGCGTCTGAACAAGTTCCGCCCCGAGACCCTGGGGCAGGCCTCGCGCATGCAGGGCATCACGCCGGCAGCGATTTCGCTGTTGCTGGTGCACCTGAAGAAGGGCAAGTTCAAGGGCTTTGCGCCGCTGTCCGCCGAGGCGGCGGCCAAGGCAGTTTGAGTTGATTGCCAACGGGCCGACGGCCCCGGTCTCTGGCGACGGCGCGCGCCTCGTGCGGCTGCAGGCGGCGTCGCTGCAGTTGAACCTGGGTTTGAGTCCAGCCCAGCTGCAGGGTTTGATGGACTATCTGACGCTGTTGCAGCGCTGGAACAAGGTCTACAACCTGACGTCCTTGCGCGACCCGGAGGAGATGCTCAGCCTCCATCTGGTGGACTGCCTGGCTGTCTTGCCGGCCTTGCGCGCCTGGGTGTGCAAACGGGCCGCCCGCAACGCGGGTGCGCCGCGCCTGCTGGACGTGGGCAGCGGGGGCGGGCTGCCCGGTGTCGTGCTGGCGCTGCTGCACCCTGGCTGGACGGTGCATTGCGTTGACACCGTGGGCAAGAAGGCGAGTTTTATCCGCCAGGTGGCCGCCGATCTGCGCTTGCCCAATCTCACTGGCCTGCATGCCCGGGTAGAGTCACTGCCGCCAGAGCCCGCGCGCTATGACGTGGTGGTTTCGCGTGCATTTGCGTCGTTGGCGGATTTCACCAGCGTGTCGGCCCGGCTCCTGGCAGATCAAGGCGTCTGGATGGCCATGAAAGGCAAATTACCGTCTGATGAGATGGTGCGATTGCCGGCGGGAGTGCAGGTGTTTCACGTGGAACAAATCCAGGTGCCGGGCCTGGACGTCCAGCGCTGCCTGGTCTGGATGCGCCCCGCCGGTGCGATCTCGGCCCCTTGAAGTCGAGGGGCGAGCATCGTCAGTCTGCGGCAATGCGCCGACAGCGGCTACCCGTCCCAAACCTCAGCGGCGATACTCGCAGCATGCCAAAAGTCTTTTGCATTGCGAATCAAAAGGGGGGTGTCGGAAAGACCACCACCACGGTCAACCTCGCCGCAGGCCTGGCCAAGATCGGCCGGCGCGTGCTGGTGGTGGACCTGGACCCCCAAGGCAATGCCACCATGGGTTCGGGCATAGACAAACGTGCGATGGCACTGTCGGTGTACGACGTGCTGCTGGAGTCGGCCAGCATCGCCGAGGCCCGCCTGGTGTCCGAATCGGGTGGCTATGAGGTGCTGGGTGCCAACCGCGAGCTGGCCGGTGCCGAGGTCGAACTGGTGGCCCTGCCCCATCGCCATGAGCGGCTGCGCCGGGCCTTGGCGGATGCCGAAAAAAGCGCCGCCCAGCCGGCCTATGACTTCGTGCTGATCGACTGCCCGCCATCGCTCAGTCTGCTCACGCTCAACGGCCTGTGCAGTGCCCATGGCGTGATCGTGCCGATGCAGTGCGAGTATTTTGCATTGGAGGGCCTGTCAGACCTGGTCAACACCATCAAGCAGGTGCATGCCAATCTCAACCGGGACCTGCAGGTGATCGGTCTGCTGCGGGTGATGTTCGACCCGCGCATCACGCTGCAACAGCATGTCAGCGACCAGCTCAAGGCGCACTTTGGTGTCAAGGTCTTCAACGCCGTCATCCCGCGCAATGTGCGCCTGGCGGAGGCGCCCAGCTACGGCCAGCCCGGCGTGGTGTTCGACCCGGCGTCCAAGGGTGCCCAAGCCTATGTGGACTTTGCGCGCGAGTTGGTCGACCGCGTCGCGACCTTGCCCCGGGGGGTGTGAGTGTTGTCGCCGCAGTTCCCCGCCACGCTGCTGTCGCGGGTGGAGGACGCCGGCATCAACGCCAGTGCACCGCCGCAACAGCGTTGGCTTGACGGCTGGCTGTTGCGCTTCTGCCCAGGCAAGGCCAAGCGCGCACGCTGTATCCAGGCCGTGGCAGCCGGGCGCCTGCCGCTGGACCAGCGCCTGGCCCAGTGCCAGGCGGTGTTTGACCAGGCCGGCCTGCCCATGGTGCTGCGCATCACGCCCTTCAGCCTGCCGGCCGGCCTGGACGCCGACCTCGCTGCACGCACCTACCGCAAGCATGACGACACCCGGGTGATGGTGGCCCTGGCGCCGCTGGCCCCGCCCGAGGCCTTGCCACCTGGCTTGCAATTGCAGCGGCTGGCGTCGGCCGAGTTTGCCGAGCTGGTGGGCCAGCTGCGGGGCTCACCGGCAGCGCAGCGTGTGGCCCAGGCTCAACGTCTAGCGGCTTCGCCCGTACCTTACCAGGGCTGGGCCCTGCGCGATGCCGCGCAAGGTGGCCTGCTGGCCTGCGGCCAGACGGCGACCGAGGCTGACCTGGTGGGCCTGTACGACGTGTTCACCGTTCCGCACGCGCGGGGCCGCAGTCTGGCCCGCCTGCTGTGCGGGCAATTGCTGGCAGGCGCGGCGGCGGCAGGTGCGCGCACCGCCTACCTGCAGGTGGAGGCCGACAATGCGCCGGCCCGGGCGGTCTACCGGCGCCTGGGCTTTGCCGACGCCTACGCCTACCACTACCGCACGCGCGTTGCGGATGCCCACTGACGCGCACTGACGCCCGCTGATGTCCGCTGATGTCCGATGAAGCGGCTGGCGCGTCGGGCTGCGGGGCTTGCCAGACCTACAGCCCAAAGCCTTCGTCCAGGCCCAGGTGCACGTTCATCGACTGCACCGCCGCGCCGCTGGCGCCCTTGCCCAGGTTGTCCAGGCGCGACAGCAGCAGCAGTTGCTGGTCGTTGGCAAAGACAAACAGTTCGCACAGATTGGTGTCGTTGCAGGCCTGCACATCGAAGAACCCGCCAGCCGCCAGCGTGGCCGGGTCGGACAGTGGCATCACCCGGATGAAGCGTTCGCCGGCATAGTGCGTGGCCAGCGCGTCCAGCACCTGGGCCGCACCGGTGCCGGGCCGCAACTGGCTGATGTGCAAGGGAATGCTCAGCGCCAGACCTTGGTAGAAGTTGGCGATCACCGGCATGAAGACCGGTGGTCGGGTCAGCCTGCCGTGCGCCTTCATCTCGGGCAGGTGCTTGTGCGCCAGGCCCAGGCCATAGGGGCGGGGTGACAGCAGCCGGGCATCGCCGCCGGTCTCGTACTGGGTGATCATCGATTTGCCGCCGCCCGAATAACCGGTGATCGACGTGGCCGACAGCGCCGCATCGGCGGGCAGCAGCCCGGCGTCCACCAGGGGCCGCACCAGCAGGATGAAGCCGGTGGAGTGACAGCCCGGGTTCGAGATGCGCTTGGCCGCGCGCAGCTTGTCGCGCTGGTCGGGGGCCAGCTCGGGCAGCCCGAATGCCCAGCCTGCGGCGGTGCGGTGGGCGGTGCTGGCGTCGATCACGCAGGTGTGCGGGTTGTCCACCAAGGCCGCCGCCTCGCGCGCGGCGGCGTCGGGCAGGCAGAGAAAGGCCACATCCGCCGCATTCAGCAGGCGGGCCCGCTCGGCCGGGTCCTTGCGCTTGTCGGTGTCGATGCGCAGCACCTCGACATCGGCACGGCGGGCCAGCATCTCGTGGATGCGAAGGCCGGTGGTGCCCTCTTGTCCGTCAACAAAGATGCGGTAGGTCATGGCGGGGTCCGGTTGGTCACAATGCAGCAGAGCCGCCAAGGATAAGCCAAGCGTATGGATTCACCCCAGATACTGTTGTTGCCGGGTTGGCAGGATTCGGGGCCGGCGCATTGGCAGAGCCGCTGGCAGCAGCTGCACGGCTACCGGCGCGTGCAGCAGCACGACTGGTGGTGGCCGCGCCGGGGCGACTGGATGATGCAGCTGGAAGACGCGCTGGACGCCGACGGCCCGCCCGCCGTGCTGGTGGCTCACGGCCTGGCCTGCCATCTGGTGGCGGCCTGGGCCGCCCATTCGCAGCACACCCGGCGGGTCGCGGCAGCGCTGCTGGTGGCCCCGCTCGACATCGAGCGCGCCGACATGCCCCCCCAGGTACTTGCCTGGGCGCCAGCGCAGCGCCGGCGGCTGCCTTTTGCCAGCACCGCCGTGCTCAGCGCCGACGACCCCTTCTGCGCGGCGCAGCGCGGTCGGGCGATGACGGCGGACTGGGGCAGCGAGCGGGTCGACCTGGGCCGGGCCGGCCACATCGATGCCGACAGCGGCCTGGGCGACTGGCCCGAGGGCCTGGCCTTGCTGCAGGCCCTGCGGCGGCACGCCGGCCTGGCCTGAGAGACTGAGAGTTTTTCGATCATGCCCGCTCACCTCCCCAAAACGCACTCGCTCGTCGTTGCAAACGCTCGCCATAGCCCGGGCTATGGCTGCGCTTTGCGTCGAGATCGAGCACGTTTTGTGGCGTTGCTCGGTCACGCTCGAAATCCTCTCAGTCTCTGAGCGATGGGCCCGCTGCGGCCTCGGCCGATCGAGCTGTTCGCACCGCCGTCCGATCACCGACAATCCTGGCCCATGGTCACCAAGAAACCCAAGGGCCTCGGCCTCGGTCTCGAAGCATTGCTCGGCCCCCGGGTGGCAGACGCCGCGCCGGCCGACGCTTCGCGTCCCACCTCGCTCAAGCTCAGCCAGCTGCAGGCGGGCAAGTACCAGCCGCGCACCCGGATGGACGAGGGCTCGCTCTACGAGCTGGCCGAGAGCATCAAGAGCCAGGGCATCATGCAGCCCATCCTGGTGCGCCCGGTGGGCGCCAGTGGCTACGAGATCATCGCCGGTGAGCGCCGCTTCCGCGCCGCCCGCCTGGCCGGGCTGGACGAGGTGCCGGTGCTGGTCAAGGAGGTGCCCGACGAGGCTGCCGCAGTGATGGCGCTGATCGAGAACATCCAGCGCGAGGACCTCAACCCCCTGGAAGAAGCGCAAGGCCTGCAGCGCCTGGTCGATGAGTTCACGCTGACCCATGAGCAGGCCGCCCAGGCGGTGGGCCGCTCGCGCAGCGCGGCCAGCAACCTGCTGCGCCTGCTCAAGCTCACCGCGCCGGTGCAGCAGATGCTGATGGCCGGTGATCTGGACATGGGCCATGCGCGGGCCCTGCTGGGCCTGGAGGCCGGTGCCCAGGTGGCCAGCGCCACCGAGATCGTGGGCAAGAAGCTCAGCGTGCGCGAGGCCGAGAAACTGGTGGCGGCTGCCCAGTCGCGGTCGCTCAGTGGCGGCCGTCAGGCGCCGCTGCTACGGGTCAAGAAGGACAAGTCACGCGACATCCTGCGCCTCGAGGAGCAACTGGCCGACGCCCTGACCGCACGGGTCGAGATCCGCGTGCAGCGCAGCACCCGGCGCGGCGAACAGGGCGAGGTGGCGATCAGCTTTGCTTCGCTGGACGAGCTGAACGGCCTGTTGGACAAACTCGGCGCCCGGGACCGTTGACCGGCTGTTGCCGATCCGCCCGCCCCCGGCCGCGGGCGGCAGCCAGCCCGGCAGCCCCTCAGCCGGTCGGCGCCATGAAGCGCATCGGCGCCTGGGCCGCCAGCCATGCCACCACCGCCCAGCAGGCCACGTTCTGCGGCAGCGCGCTGGCGTCCATGCGCGCGAAAGTGTCATGGGCGGTATGGTGCACGTCGAAATAGGCGCTGCCGTCCTGGCTGAGTGACAGCGCCGGCCACTGGTGGCGGCGCATCAGCACCGCTGCATCGGGGCCCGGGGTGGCGTTGTTACCCAGCAGCGGCACGCCCAGCGGCGCCAGTACCCGGGCCATGGCCTCGAAGGCTGGCAGGGACGCCGCATCCACCCGGCTGCGCAAGCCATAAATGGCGCCGGCGCCGAAGTCGCTCTCGGCCACCAGCTGGTGGCGTTGTGCCTTGTAGCGATTGCCGTAGGCCAGCGCGCCGTCAAAACCGTTTTCCTCGTTGCCGAACAACACCACCCGGAGGGTACGGCGCAACGGCCGGCCGGCGCTGCGGATCAGGCCCGCCGCCGCGCACACCAGGGCCACGCCGGCACCGTCGTCCACCGCGCCCTCACCGATGTCCCAGCTGTCGAGGTGGGCGCTGATCAGCACCACCTCGTCGGTCAGGTCGGTGCCGGGCAGCTCGGCGATCACGTTGTGGGTGGTGGCGTCCACGCCGATCTGGTTGGCCACCTGCAGGCGCAGGCGCACCGGGCCGGCGGCCTGCAGGCGGGCGATACGGTCGGCATCGGGCACCGACACCGCCAAGGCCGGGATCGCCGCCACCGCATCGTCATAGCGCATCGCGCCGGTGTGGGCCACCCGGTCGGCACCACCGGCGCCGGACGTGCCGATCGAGCGGATCCCCACCGCCAGTGCGCCGCGCCGGGCGGCCTCGGCGGCGCTGCCGAAGCGCGCGGGTGCGGCGCGGCTGTAGCCGGCGCCGTCGCGACTGCGCTCGGTGCGCTCGTCGACAAAGGCGATGCGGCCACGCGCCCGGTCGGTGGTGTCGGCCTTGAGCGCGGCAAAGCTGGGGTAGTAGGCGATCTCGGCCTCGATGCCGCCGGCCGGCGTGCCCACGCTGTTGCCCAGCGCGGCCATCACCAGCGGGTGGTGCTCGGGCGCCACGATCTCGGCGCTGGCCGGGCCGCGTTGCCAGATGCGCAAGGCCATGGGCTCGGCACGCACCGCCTGCAGGCCCAGCGCCTGGCATTGCGCCAGGGCCCAGGCCACCGCCTTGGCGTCGCCGGGTGATCCGGCCGGCCGGGCGCCCACGTCCTTCGTCAGGCTGCGCACCAGGGCCAGCGCGTGAGTGTCGGCCAGCGCGCGGTCGCGCAGCAGCAGGGCATGGGCCAGGTCGGCGGCGGAGAAAGGGCCCGCCGGCATGGCCTGGGTTGGCAAGGTCGGCATACCGGGGCTGGCGCAGCCGCTCAGGCCGCCCAAGCCGGTGGCCGCTGCAGCGGCCAGCAGGTGGCGCCGGTGCATCGCGCCGGCTGCGTCACCTGGACGTCGGGAAGCCGAACTCGGCGCCCTTGGCAATGCTCTCGGGCCAGCGCTGCATCACGCTCTTTTGCTTGGTGTAGAAGCGCACGCCCTCCTCGCCATAGGCATGCATGTCGCCGAACAGGCTCTTCTTCCAGCCGCCGAAGCCATGCCAGGCCATCGGCACCGGGATCGGCACGTTCACACCCACCATGCCCACCTGCACCCGGCGCGCAAATTCGCGCGCGATGCCGCCGTCGCCGGTGTAGATTGACACGCCGTTGCCGAACTCGTGGCCATTGACCAGCGCCAGCGCACTGGCGAAATCGGCCACCCGCACGCAGGCCAGCACCGGGCCGAAGATTTCGTCCTTGTACAGGTGCATGGCTGGCGTGACATGGTCGAACAGGGTGCCGCCGGTGAAGAAACCGCCCTCCAGGCCGGCCACCTTCAGGCCGCGGCCATCGACCACCAGCGTGGCGCCCTCGGCCACACCGGCGGCGATGCAGCCTTCGATGCGGTCGCGCGCTTGGGCGGTGACGATCGGGCCCATCTCGGCCGCCAGGTCCATCGGGTTCATCACCTTCAGGGCGCGCGCGCGCTCGGCCACCTTGGGCACGATCTGGTCGGCGATGTCGCCCACCAGCACCGCCACGCTGATGGCCATGCAGCGCTCGCCGGCTGAGCCGTAGGCCGCGCCCACCAGCGCGTCAACCGCCTGCTCGACATTGGCGTCGGGCATCACCACCA
>JAYUQJ010000076.1:0-5099 GCA_043756825.1 Betaproteobacteria bacterium
TCAGCGGCGCTTTTCGGCTGGCGTTGGCGCAAGCCATCAGCCTGATCGACCTATTGCGCCGCACGGCGCCTCAGCCCCACCCAGCACGTCGCGCCGGCCTCGTCAGCGACAGAAAAAGCGGGTATCGAAGCGGGTATGAAACGTGGATGCCTCGCAGAACATCCAATGAAATCAATAGGATAGCGCGCATATGCTGCTCATGATCGACAACTACGACAGCTTCACCTACAACCTGGTGCAGTACTTTGGCGAACTGGGGCAGGACGTGACGGTGGTGCGCAATGACGAGATCAGCGTGGCCGAGATCGCTGCGCTGCGACCCGACCATCTGGTGCTCTCGCCCGGCCCTTGCTCGCCGGCCGAGGCCGGTATCTGTGTGCCGGCGATCCAGGCCCTGATCGGCAAGCTGCCGATCCTGGGCGTGTGCCTGGGCCACCAGAGCATAGGCGCTGCCCTGGGCGGCAAGATCGTGCGGGCGCAGCAGCAGATGCATGGCAAGGCCAGCACCCTCACGACCGACCAGCAAGGCGTCTACCGCGATCTGCCGCGGCAGTTCAGCGTGGTGCGCTACCACTCGCTGGTGATCGAGCGTGCCAGCTGCCCGGCCGACCTGCTGGTCACCGCCACGTCCGAGGACGGCGAGATCATGGGCGTGCGCCACGCCGGCCTGGCGGGCAGCGCGATGCCGCTGGAGGGGGTGCAGTTTCACCCCGAATCCATCCTGTCCGAGCACGGCCATGCGATGCTGCGCAACTTCCTGGCCCTGGGAGCACAACGATGAGCGCCAGCACGGTGGCCTACGGCAGCGCGCCCGCCGCTCAAGCCGACGCGGCCGGCCTGCCGCTGGTGGACCTGCGCAGCGACACCGTCACCCGGCCCAACGCCGCGATGCGCGCGGCCATGGCGGCGGCCGAGGTGGGCGACGATGTCTTTGGCGACGATCCCACGGTACTGGCCTTGCAACGCCGCATGGCCGCGCTCACCGGACATGAGGCCGCCCTGTTCGTGGCCAGCGGCACCCAGAGCAATCTGTGTGCGCTGTTGGCCCATTGCGGCCGCGGTGATGAGTACATCGTCGGCCAGAACGCCCATTGCTACCGCTACGAGGGCGGCGGCGGGGCAGTGCTGGGCGGCATTCAGCCCCAGCCCCTGGCGCAAGGTGCCGACGGCAGCTTGGCCCTGGCCGACATCGAGGCCGCGATCAAGCCCGACGACTCGCACTTTGCGCGCAGCCGCCTGCTCTGCCTGGAGAACACCTGGAACGGCAACGCCCTGCCGATGGCCTATGTCGAGGCCGCCACCGCTTTGGCCCGCGCCCGGGGCCTGGCCAGCCATCTCGACGGCGCCCGCCTGTTCAATGCCGCCGCCGCGCTGGGGCTGCCGGTAGACCGCATCACGCGGCATTTCGACAGCGTCTCGGTGTGCCTGTCCAAGGGCCTGGGCGCACCGGTCGGGTCGGTGCTGTGCGGCTCGGCAGCCTTCATCGCCCGGGCCCACCGTATCCGCAAGATGGTGGGCGGCGGCATGCGCCAGGTCGGTGTGCTGGCGGCCGCCGGCCTGCATGCGCTGGACCACCAGGTCGATCGGCTGGCCGATGACCATGCCCTGGCCCGGCGCCTGGCCGCTGGCCTGGCGGCCCTGCCGGGCATGGCGATCACGCCGCCGCAGACCAATATCGTCTTCGCCCAGGTGGCGGCCGGGCGCGGCCCGGCGCTGCTGGCGCATCTGCAGTCGCGCGGGGTGCTGGCCACCGGGCTGATCGGCCTGCGCTTCGTCACCCACCTGGATGTCGACGCTGCGGGCATAGACCGCGCCATCGCCGCCGCTGGCGAGTTTCTTCTGTCGTCCTGATTGCCGCCCGAGACCCCGCCATGCCCATCACCGACACCGAAGCCCTGACCCGCGTCATCGAGCACCGCGAGATCTTCCACGACGAGATGCTGGCGCTCATGCGCCGCATCATGAGCGGGGCGATGTCACCGGTGATGATGGCCGCGATGCTGACCGGGCTGCGCGTCAAGAAAGAGACGATCGGCGAGATCACCGCCGCAGCCCAGGAGATGCGCGAGTTCTCCACCAAGGTGGACGTGGCCGACCGCAGCCACCTGGTCGACATCGTCGGCACCGGAGGCGACGGTTCGCATACCTTCAACATCTCCACCTGCGCGATGTTCGTGGCGGCGGCCTGTGGTGCGCGGGTCAGCAAGCATGGCAACCGCAGCGTGTCCAGCAAATCCGGCAGCGCCGACGTGCTGGAGGCCCTGGGCCTGCCCATGGGCCTGGCGCCGGCGGCGATTGCCCAGTGCATTGCCGATACCGGCATCGGTTTCATGTTCGCGCCCAACCACCACCCGGCGATGAAGAACGTGGCACCGGTGCGGCGCGAGCTGGGTGTGCGCACGATCTTCAACATCCTCGGCCCGCTTACCAACCCGGCCGATGCGCCCAACATCCTGATGGGGGTGTTCCACCCCGATCTGGTGGGCATCCAGGTGCGTGCCTTGCAGCGCCTGGGCGCCGAGCATGCCCTGGTGGTGTACGGCCGCGACGGCATGGACGAGGTCTCGCTCGGTGCCGGTACCCTGGTGGGCGAGTTCAAGGACGGCGGCATCCGCGAATACGAGATTCACCCCGAGGACTTCGGCCTGACCATGGCCAGCAGCCGGGCGCTGCGGGTCGAGACCCCTGAACAATCGCGCCAGCTGATGCTGGCCGTGCTGGACAACGAGCCCGGGCCGGCACGTGACATCGTGATGCTCAATGCCGGCGTGGCGCTGTACGCCGCCAATGTGGTGCCCAGCATGGACCAGGGCGTGGCCGCCGCCCGCCAGGCGCTGGCCACGGGCACGGCACGCGCCAAGCTGCACCAGTTTGTGGCCCGGGCGCGCGACCTGGCCGCCGCTTGAGGCCCCGCCGCCCCGCCTGAAACCGACCGGAAGCCGCCGATGTCCGACATCCTCGACCGTATCGTCGCCGTCAAGCGCCAGGAGGTGCCCGCCGCCCGCGCCCAGCGCAGCGAGGCCGCGTTGCACGAGCTCATCACCCAGCAGACCGCGCCGCGCGGCTTCGAGGCGGCGCTGCGCGCCAGGCTCGGTGCTGGCCAGGCCGGTGTGATCGCCGAAATCAAGAAGGCCAGCCCCAGCAAGGGCGTGATCCGTGAGCACTTTGTGCCCACCGAGATCGCCGCCACCTACGCCCGAAATGGCGCAGCCTGCCTGAGCGTGCTGACCGACCTGCAGTTCTTTCAAGGCCATGCCGATCATCTGCGCCAGGCCCGGGCGGCCTGCGCACTGCCCGTGCTGCGCAAGGATTTCATGGTCGACCCCTACCAGGTGCTGGAGGCGCGGGCCCTGGGTGCCGATTGCATCCTGCTGATCGCCGCCTGCCTGTCGGACGCGCAATTGGCCGAGTTGGAGGACTGCGCTTCGGGTTTCGGCCTGGACGTGCTGGTGGAAGTACACGACGGCGACGAGCTCGACCGAGCGCTGCGGCTCAAGACGCCAATGATCGGCATCAACAACCGCAACTTGCGCACCTTCGATGTCACGCTCGACACCACCCTCGGGCTGCAAGCGCGCGTGCCGGCCGGCCGCCTGCTGGTCACCGAATCGGCCATTGCCACCCGGGCGGACGTGCAGCGCATGCGGGGGGCGGGCGTGCATGCCTTTTTGGTGGGCGAGGCCTTGATGCGTGCGCCCGACCCCGGCGCGGCACTCGCGGCCTTGTTTTCTTGAGCATGCCGCTCGCGCCTGCGACGGGCCTGCCGCTGGGCCCTGCTTTGCGGCAAAGTCTGGCCGAGGAACTGGCGCGCGCGCCGGACGACTGGGCGCCGCTGGTGCGTGCCTGGGCTGCATCCGGGCCAGGGCTGGCCTTGCTCGATTTCATCGCCGGCCGGCAGGCGACGGGCGCCGTGATCTACCCGGCCGAGGTGCTGCGTGCCCTGCACCTGACGCCGCGCCAGCAGGTGCGGGTGCTCATCCTCGGGCAAGATCCCTACCACGGTGACGGGCAGGCCGAGGGCCTGGCATTCTCGGTGCCCCCGGGCGTCAAGCCACCACCCAGCCTGCGCAATGTGCTGGACGAAATCTCGCGCAGCCTGGCCGTGCCGCATCCGGCGGGCGGGCATCTGGGCGGCTGGGCGCGCCAGGGGGTGTTGCTGCTCAACGCCAGCCTGACGGTCGAGCAGGGCCGGCCGGCGTCGCATGCCGGGCAGGGCTGGGAGGCACTCACCGACGCAGTGATCCAGGCCACCGCCAGCGACCCGGGCGGCAAGGCCTATCTGCTGTGGGGTGCGCATGCGCAGGCCAAGGCGCCGTTGATCCTGGCCGCCGGGCAGGGCCGGCACTTGGTGTTGCAGGCCAACCACCCCTCGCCGCTGTCGGCCCGCCGTCCGCCGCTGCCCTTTGTCGGCTGCGGCCATTTCCTCGCGGTGCAGCGCTACCTGCAGGGCCAGGGCTCGCCGGCGATCGACTGGGCCGACACGGCTTAGCGCGGGGCCGCGTCGCCTTGGAGCTGACCGAAAGATCTGCTATAGTCCCGAGTTCGCTGCGGAGGGGTGCCCGAGTGGCTAAAGGGGGCAGACTGTAAATCTGTTGGCTTACGCCTACGGTGGTTCGAATCCACCCTCCTCCACCACGGCGAACTTTTTTTGGGGCTCATGGCGGGACCATGCTGCGTCGCAAGACGGGGCCGTTTCGCGGTGAGTGGTAAGGCGGGAGTAGTTCAGTGGCAGAACCTTAGCCTTCCAAGCTAATGACGCGGGTTCGATTCCCGCTTCCCGCTCCAGCCTCGGGCGGTGTTTGTTTCAGCGGCAGTGATGTTGCGATTGTCAAGGTCGATACAGGTTTGGGTGGGTTGGGCTCCCAAACCTGTATTGATGCCCATGTGGCTCAGTGGTAGAGCACCCCCTTGGTAAGGGGGAGGTCGCGCGTTCGATCCGCGCCATGGGCACCACCCTCTTTCTTCATTGATTTTCCTGTTTGATCGCGAGGAGCGCGCAACATGGCAAAAGGTAAATTCGAGCGGACCAAGCCCCACGTCAACGTGGGCACGATTGGCCATGTGGACCACGGCAAGACGACGCTGACGGCGGCGATCAC
>JAYUQJ010000077.1:0-5099 GCA_043756825.1 Betaproteobacteria bacterium
AGCCGGCAGCCAGCGGCAGTTGTGTGGCCGGTGCCACGCGCAGGGCCCCCAGCAGGCCCAGGTTGACCTGGTAGGCCGAGATCTGGTGCCAGGCGCGGCGCTGGGCATCGACATGGCCGGCCGTGTGATGGGAGCGTACCGCGCCGTCCGCGCTGCGGCCCGGCGCATGCACCACCAGCGCGGCCAGGCTGGCCAGCGCGGCGTCCCGGAAGACCGCATCGACCAGACCGGCGGTGGCGCAGCTGCTGTCGGCCAGGGGTTGGGCCGGCACCGGCAGCACCGCTGCGGCCAGGCTGGCACTCGCGCCCAGCAGCAGGGCTGTGGCCGCTCGCCCCGCGCTGGCGCGCAGCCGGGGCCGCCGGCGCGGTGTCGGTTCAACGCGCATGGCGGGCTCCGGGTTCGCGCTGGGGGTCGTGCCAGCTCATGCCCCAGCCATACAGCGCCACCAGGCCCAGGATGGGCACCATCACGCCGAACAGCAGGTGCAGCAGCGGCATCAGCACCGGCCCGGTCGCCACCAGCAGCACCGCGTGGGTGGTGTACTGCAAGGGCGCCAGCAGCAACAAGTACAGCAGGGTCACGCCGGTCAGCGCCAGGCGCTGCCACCACGCAAAGGGGAAGGGGTAGTAGGTGCAGAGGTGCAGCCAGGGCGTGAGCAGCATCAGCATCCAGGTCTGGCGCAGGCCGGCATTGACATGGCCGTCCAGCGAGTGCCCGAAGCTGCCCGGCCAGAGGCTGAAGTACAGCACCGACGCGGCGTGGATCAAGACCCCGAAGCGCAGCACATAGGCGCCTGGCTTGCCACTGTCAGGCAACCAGCCGGCCCCTGTCCACAGCACCACGCAAGCCAGCGCATGAGCGGCCAGGCCGACCGGGCCCAGGTCCGACATCGCCAGATCCAGCGCCAGGCGTGGCGGGCTGAACCAGCCGGACTCGGCCGCCTCCAGCGCGGCCAGGTCGACCGCCGGCAGCGGGCCGGCCAGGTCCAGGCCCTGCAGCCAGGCCAGCATCTGCGCGTGCCAGAAGGCCACCAGCGGCGCCTGCAGCAGCGCCAGCAGCGCGCTGTAGCCCAGCGCGATCAGCAGGCCCAGCGCCAGGCGGTGCAGCGGCAATTGCAGGCGCCAGATCGACCGGTGCTGCAGGATCGCGCCGCCCCGGTGCCCGCGTTGGCGCGCGCGATCCCCGCGCGCCGGCGCGGTCTGGCCGGGCGCTGCCCTGTCCATCACCACTGCGAGAACAGGCCCGCTCCCAGCGTGGTGCGCCGGTAGCTGGGGTTGGTGTATTGCTCGGCCTGGGCGATGAAACCCCACTGCGGACCGACCCAGCGGCGCCAGTTCAGGCCGACGCTGTGGCTGTCGAACTTCACCGACTGGGGACCGAACACCGTGGACAGGTAGGCCTCGCTGCCGCGGGCCAGGCGCAGGCTGAGGTATTGCTCGCCCTCGCGGCCCAGCGTGGCGCTGGCAAAGGGCATGGCCGAGCGCTCTGCCCCGGGCTCGCTGAGGTTGAACGCGCTGCCGGCCTCCAGCACCAGGCTGCCGGGCAGGTAGGCCACCAGCGCCAGGCGCAGGCCGCGGTCGCTGCGCTGGTCGTCGAACCAGGCCTTGTACAGGCCGGCGCGGGTGACCAGGCTGCGGCTGGCGCCCCAGCTCCGGGACAACTCGAAGTCGATGCGCTGCCGGGCCCAGTTCGGCCCGCCGTCGCCCAGCGCCAGGCTGCCGGCCGCCACCCAGTCGGGCGACAGCACGGCGGTGTAGCCAAGGGCGGCCACACCGCCGCGGCGGCCGAACTTGTCTTCGCCGAGCAGTTCGCCGCGCAGCACATCGCCGCCCGGCCGCACCCAGGTGGCGCGCAGTTGCAGCGCCTGCGCGTCGGGCTGGCCGGCGGTCAAGCGGCCCTGGCTGGCGATCAACTCGACGGTCAGGGGCGCGATCTGCGCCACGGCCGGCGCTGCCGCCAGGCCGGCTACCGCAGCCAGCAGCAGGGGCGCTGCCCGGATTGGGCAGGCGGCGCTGCCTGCGGTCACGGCGGCCTGGGCCAGCTTGGAAACAAAAGTAGTCACGGCAGGGATGTCCAAAGAAGGGGAAGGCTGGCGCTGCATCACAGCCCCAGGTCGTTTTGCAGGACGTCGGCCACCCGCGCCGAGGTGTGGCCGTCGCCGAAGGGGTTGATGGCCTCCCGCATGGCTTGCAGCGCCACCCTGTCGGCCAACAGGCGCGATACCGTGGCCACCACCTGGGCCCGGTCGGTGCCCACCAGCAAGCCGGCACCGGTCTCGATCAGCTCGGGCCGCTCGGTGGCATTGCGCAACACCAGCACCGGCGTCGACAGGGCCGCGCCCTCCTCCTGGATGCCGCCCGAGTCGGTCAATGCCAGGCAGCTGCGGCGCAGGCACCACAGCAGTGCCGGGTAGTCCAGTGGCGGACAGAGCAGCAGCCGGCCTGGCAGATCGCGCGCCAGGCAATCCAGTGTCTGATGCACCGCGTCGCTGACGGCCGGGTTGCCATGCACCGGCCAGACCACCGCCAGGTCGGGATGGGCCGCCAGCAGGTCGGCCACCGCCAGTGCGGTGTTGTGGATGCCCTCGCCCCAGTTCTCGCGCCGATGGGCTGTGACGGTGATCAGGCGCAGCGGTCGCGCGCCGGCGCTGCGGTCCCCGTCCAGGCGGTCGATGTGCTGGCGCAGCCGGGCCACGGCCGCCGGCAGCACTTCGGTGCCGGCAGCCAGCAGGCCGTCCAGGCGTGCGCTGCAGGCCAGCGCCGCATCCACAGCGGTATTGCCCACCGTGTACACGGCCTCGGCCCGGATGCCTTCCCGGGCCAGGTTGGCGGCCGCACCGGCGGTGGGCGCAAAGTGCCAGCGCGCCAGGCGGGCCGTCATTTCGCGGTTCTTTTCCTCGGGAAAGGGCTCGCGCGGCACATGGGTGCGCAGGCCGGCTTCCACATGGCCGACCGGCACATCGTTGTAGAAGGCAGCGGTGGCCGAGGCCAGGGTGCTGGTGGTGTCGCCATGCACCAGCACCGCCTGCGGACGCAGCGCCTGGTACAGGTCCGACAGGCCCTCCAGCAGCAGGCTGTTGAGATGGGCCAGGCTGCCGTTGCGGCGGTCCAGCGCCAGGGGGTGCTCGGGCACGATGCCGAAGAAGGGGTACAGAGTGTCGGCCATCTCGCGGTGCTGGCCGGTGTGCACCCAGGCCACCGGCAGGCCGCGCCGGCGCAGCTCGGCGTAGACCGGCGCCATCTTGATGATTTCAGGGCGGGTGCCAACCGAGATCAGCACCGGACGAGAGACGGCAAGGCTTGCATGCATGGGGGCTCAATTCCTGGCCTGGGCCGACGGCGCCTGCGGGCGCAACACCGTCGGCGGTGGGGGGGGGATGGGGTCCGGCCTGCCCGGCGCATCTGCGCTGGCCGGCGTGGGCGAGGTGCCGGCCCTGGGCGCCGGCGGCAGATCGAGCAGCAGCCGCCGGCCTGCACCGGCATGCAGCTGCCAGTAGCCGCCCACCCGCAGGATCCGGGCATCGCCTTCGATCAGCCGCGGCTGGGCATAGCGCGCGGCCGGCAGCAGCCAGACCATCTGTGCCAGCGAGTCGGGGTGGCTGGCCGCCAGCTGCTGGCCCTGCGGGCCGTTTGGCAGCGCCCACTGCACCTGCAGCCGGCGGTTGGCAAACTCGGCATACGCGGCCATCGTGATCCAGCGCAGGCGGCCCTGCTCGGCCAGCGCGCGGGTATGCACCAGCCACTGCTTGAAGGCCTGCGGAAACAAGGCGATGCCGGGCGGGTGAAAGTACAGCAGGCGAAGGGTCTGCCGGTCGGCGCAGTAGTCGGCCACATCGCGCAGCCAGGCCGCTATGTCGGCCTCCGGCACCTGGCTGTGCGCGGCCTCCTCGAAGGCCGCCTGGCGGCCGAAGCTCAGCACTGGAAAGGCCCACATATAGGCCGGCCCGCGCTGGCCGTCCTGGTAGCTGCGGGTGGGGGCCATGCCGATGTCGCCGGTGAAGTAGTAGGCCCGCACGCCGCGCAGCGCCAGCCAGGGCGTGACCCAGGCCGGGTGGTTGCCCGTGGGCGCCGAGTACTCGAGCACCGGCTTGCCGCTGGCGCTGGATACGGCCTGGCTGTTGCGCTCGATCATCTGGCTGGACAGCACCTGGTCCTGGCTTCCGATGAGGCGTCCGAACTCGTTGTGGATCCAGCCGCCATGGCTGCCGACCTCGTCACCGCGGCGGGCGAAGCGTTGCACCCACTGCTGCATCAGCGGGTTGCGGGCCAGGTCCATGCCCAGGCGGTCGCCGGGGGTGTCGACATCGGGGCCGGCCGTCAGGTGCACCGAGTAGGGCCCCTGCTCGAAGGCGCCCAGCTCGGCCAGCCGCTCCATCGCCGGTACCGCCGCGCCGGAATCGATATGCCAGTTCATCACCAGCGCGCCGCGCCCGTCGGGCATGCTCGACAGCTGGGGCAGGCCCACCCGGTCGCGCGCGAACAGCTGCAGAAAGGTGTGCAACAACAGGCCATCGGTGCGCAGCTTCAGGTAGCTCAGGGGCAGGTTGACGAACAGCACTTCGCCGCGGCCCACGGCGCGCACCCCGGCCACCAGGTGATTGCCGTCGCCGTGCATCAGGCGCTGGCCGTCATAGCTGCCAGTCGTCGCGAACATCGGGTAGTGCAACCGGCCATAGTGGTAGCTCACCACCGCCAGCTGCTCGTCCGGCCCGGGCCTGGGCTGGGCACTGGTGAGCGGCAGTTCACTGGCCTGGCGCATCAGCTTGCCCGGCGGCAGCGCCAGCGTGGCCAGCGCCGCCTGGTCGACCCAGGCCGCCTGCTCGATCAGCATGCCGGCGCGCAGCTCGCCATACAGGCCGTAGCGCACCCCGGCCAGCTTGGACAGGCGCGATTGCTGCGGGTGGTAGCGGCTGGCCATGTCGGTGACGCCGGCATCGAACACCACCATCAGGCGCAGGCCGCCGCGCACCCACTGGTCCAGCCGGGCCACCAGCGCATCGTTCATGCGCCGGTGGATGGTGTCGGGCAGGATCAGCGCCGCGCCGGGCGGCGGATCGCCCCGGCGCAGCAGCTGCGAGGCGCGCACCCGTTCAAGCGGAA
>JAYUQJ010000078.1:0-5093 GCA_043756825.1 Betaproteobacteria bacterium
AGTGGAAGGCCACCACCACCGACACCCAGACCGCGGCCGCGTCTGTCGCGGTCAAGACACCGGTCTACCGCCGAGAACAGGGTCTGTGGCCGCACCAGAAATACTTCGCCCAGCTGGCACTGGAACGTCACTGCCTGGGTGGCGCGCGGCTGGTGCTGGCCGACCAGGGGCCTGGGCAAGACCGTTCAGCTGGCCATGGCCGCGCTGCTGATGGCGCTGGAAGACCCCGACGCCGCAATGTGCCCAAGGTGGACGCCAGCCCCGACGAGGTGGACGAGCGCGCCGAGCCGAACAAGCTGATGGCCTTTCTGAGGCAGATCGGCCCGCGCACCAAGAGTATGGTGCTGGCCACCGCCACGCCCGTCCAGCTGCATCCGGTGGAGGCCTGGGATCTGCTGGACATCCTGTCGCACGGCAACGCTGGCGTGCTGGGCGGCTGGACGCGCACCAGCTCCTGGTATCGCCCCAGCCATTGCCTGGCGGTGGCCAACGGCGACACCGGCGTACCCACCGAGGTGGTGGCGGGGTGGCAGTACGTGCGCGACCCCATGCCGGCGCGGGCCGAAGGCGACGGCTTCGACAGCATTCGGCGCAACCTGGACGCCGACGACCGCACCTGGCAGTTCGCGCCCGAGGTGCTGGACAAGCTCTCGCCGGCCATCAAACGCGTGAAATTCCAGAACGGCGTGCTGCCTGGCTACGGCGAGCAATTCAACCCGCTGCTGCGCTGCATCGTGCGGCGCACGTGCGGCTATCTGCAAGCCATGGTGAACCCGGCGACGGGCGACTACTTCCTGCCCAAGGTGACGGTGCGCCTGTTTGGCGAGGACGCGGCGAGTGCGCTGGGCCTGGGCGGCTGCTTGCGCGATGCCTACGAGGAGGCCGAGAACTTCAGCCACCTGCTGCAGCAGCGCGTGCGCGGCGCGGGGTTCTTCAAGACGCTGCTGCTGCGGCGCCTGGGCAGCTCAATGGAGGCGGGCCGCAACACGGTGATGCGGCTGCTGAGCGCGGCGCCTGACGAGCCCACGGACGAAGACGACGACGACAGCGACGACACCAATGGCGCCGATGGTGGTGGCGATGATCACCTGGGCCACCGCGCCATCGCCGCATCGGACTTCAAGGATTTCACCAAGGCCGAGGTGGCCTCGCTGAACCGGTGCCTGGCGCTGTTGCGCCAGGGCGGCAACAACGATCCCAAGCTCGATGCGGTACTCGGCTACCTGCTGGGTACCCGGTCTGACGTGAGCGAAAGCTGGATGGCCCGGGGCTGCATCCTCTTCTCGCAGTATTACGACACCGTGCGTTGGGTGGGCGACGAACTGGCCAAGCGGCCAGAGTTCGCGGGCCTCGAGATCGGCTTGTACGCTGGCAGCAACCGCTCGGGCATCTGGAGCGCGGGGCGATTCCAGCGTTGCGATCGCGAGTTGTTGAAGGCCCGCGTGCGTTCGGGTGAACTGAAGCTGCTGCTGGGCACCGATGCGGCGTCTGAAGGCCTGAACCTGCAGCGGCTGGGCACGCTGATCAACATCGACCTGCCCTGGAATCCCACGCGGCTGGAGCAGCGCACGGGGCGCATTCAGCGCATCGGCCAGGTGCGCAGCGAGGTGTGGATTGCCAACCTGCGTTACCGCGGTTCGGTGGAAGACCGCGTGCACCAGGTGCTGGCCGACCGCCTGGAATCGATCCACCAGCTGTTCGGACAGATCCCGGACACGCTGGAAGATGTGTGGGTCAAGATCGCGCTGGAGGGCGAGCAGGAAGCGCGGCAACTCATTGACCGCACCACGGCCACGCGCAACCCCTTCGATGCCAAGTACAGCAAGGTCGAAGATGCTGACTGGGAGACCTGTTCGCTGGTGCTGGATTCGCTGGCAGTGAGGAGCAGCTGTCGCGCGGGTGGTGAGCGCGCCCAAAGGCGCGCAATGTCGCGCCCTTGACCTATGGTCCGGCAGCCCCGCCGACCCGCATCAGCCCAGCGGGCCGCGCATCACCGCGCCCGGTAGGCCGCCACGCTCACCCCGGTGCACGATGGCGCAGTTCAGCACCACGCGAGTGACGGTCAGGTCCAGCTGACGGGCTTCTTCGGCGACTAGCACGTCCTCCTGCGAGCGCAGCGCACGGGGCTTGGCGCCTGCGCGCCAGGTCACCATCACCATCTGCCACAGCGGTGTATAGGCCTCGTCGCGGTTGTCGGGGCCCACCGGCAACGGCGCCGAGGCAAACACCGGCGCCTGCTCGAAATTCATCACTGCGTACACCCGATCGGTCGGGTTGCGCTGGCCGCTGCCAGGCGGTGGCAGGGCATCGGCCAGGCGCGGTGTGAAGATTGCGCCTTTCTCGCGCGCCACCGCGGCGTCCGAGACTTCGGTGGTGATGTAGAACACCGCCTGACCGTCAAACCAGCCAGGGCTCAACGGCAGGCTGACGCTGAGCCCTGGCTTGGGCTGCGGCGCCACCGCGCATGCCTGCAGGCCGAGCGGCAGGACGGCGGCAGCCAGCAACCAGCGGCGCCGGCTGCAGGGCTGCGGCTGGGGCTGCGGATACGCAAGAGAAAGGGGTTTCATGGGGTTCTCGAGGGCCAGGGAGGAGGGGTCGGCTTGGCTTGGCCAGGTCATGCCGGAAACTCAGGCTGCCAAGGGCAGCGCCAGGCACAGCCTGGTGCCCCCTTGGGGCGCCGGCAGCGGCAGCAGGCTGCCGCCGTGCAGCTGCGCCACCCGCTGGGCGATGGCCAGCCCCAGGCCGCCGATGCCGCCGCTGCTGCGCTTGATCGGCGGATCGCGCAGCGAGCGCTGGGCGCCCAGCCGGTCCAGCAGCTCGGCCGGCAGGCCCGGGCCGGCGTCTTCGACCAGGATCTGGGCCTGATCGCCCGCGCGCCGCAGGCTCACCCGCACCGGCTGCATGCCAGGGGCATGGCGCACCGCGTTGTCGATCAGGTTGGTCAGCGCGCGCTCGATCAGCTGCAGGTCGCCGTCCAGGGCCAGCGGGCCGGGTGAGGTGCCGGCCAGCATCACCGGCGGGGGCTGCTGGCCCAGCTCGAACTTCTGGACCGCGTCGGTGACCAGTTCGTCGAGGTTGAAACGCTCGCGGTGCAGCACCTGGTGGTCGGACTGCAGCGCCGCCAGCTCGAACAATTGCTGCGACAGGCGGCGCACCTTGTTGCTTTGGGCCAGGGCCGCGTCCAGCACCCGGCGCTGCCGGGCCGCGCCCGCTGCCGACCCGACACCGGGCGCGTCGGCCGGGACGGGTGGCGGTGCCGACAGGGCCTCGAGGTGGCCGTGCAGCGCGGTCAGCGGGGTGCGCAGGTCATGCGCCACGCCGGCCATCATCTCGCGGTGGGTCCTGGCCTGGTTCTGCTCGCGCGCCGCCTGCTGTTCTATGCGCTGGGTCATGCCCTGGTAGGCGCTGGCGATCGCCGCCAGCTCGTCGCCCCGGGTCTCGGCGGGCGCCGGGCCCTGCCCCGGCGCGTCGGGCGGGCTGCGCAACTGGTAGGCCTGCATGCTGCGGGCCAGTCGGTGCAACGGCCGGGTCAGGCGGTTGAAGGTCAGGCCGCCCAGCAGCAGCGTGCCGAGCAGGCCCGCCCCGGCCGCCAGCGCTGCGCCCTGCCACACCCTGCGCAGGCTGACCTGCCCGGCCACGCCACTGCGTGCCGCGCCGTCCAGCACCACATACAGGTAGCCGGGTGGCGTGGCCTGGCCCGCCAGCGGCGGGAACATCGCGGCGCTGAAGATGCGCAGCGTGTCGCCGCCCATCGGGTCGGTACCGCGCAGCGGCAGCGCCGCGCCCGCCAGGAAATCGCGCACCGGCTGCAGCGCCACCTGGTGCTGGCGAACCATGCCGGGCTCGCCGATGTAGGCGTCCACCTTGCCCTGGGCGTCGAGCAGGTAGACCTGGATGCCGGGGTTGACCACCATCAGCATTCTCAGCAGCGCTTTGCGCGCGGCCAGATCGGCCGGGTTGGGTTGGGCGGTGGTGATCTCGGGCCAGTGGCCGATGATGTGGGCCGCCAGGCCATGCGAAAGGCGCTGCAGCGCCTCTTGCTCGTGCTCATGCGCCACCTGGCGGCTGAGCAGGGCCACCAGCGCTGCATAGGCCAGCAAGAGCGCGGCCAGGGTCAGGGTCAGGCGGCTGGCAAAGCTCAGGCGCTTGCGGCTGCGGTTGGGCTGGGGGGTCATGCGCCGGCACCGTCGAATCGGTAGCCCACGCCCCAGACGGTGACGATGCGGCGCGGTTCGCGCGGGTCGTCTTCGATCTTGGTGCGCAGGCGGTTGATATGGGAATTGACCGTGTGCTCGTAGCCGTCGAAGCCCGCGCCCCAGACCCGGGCCAGCAACTCGCCGCGCGAGAAGGTCTGGCCCGGATGGCGCACCAGAAAGTGCAGCAGGTCGAACTCTCGCAGGGTCAGATCCACCGCCCGGCCCTGGCGCAACAGCTCGCGCCGCAGGGTGTCGAGTTGCCACTCGTCGTGCCGCCCGAAGCGCAATTCGCTGCGCAGCGCCGGGGCGCTGCGCAACTGCTCGATGCGCCGCAACAGGGCGCGCACCCGGGCTACCAGTTCCAGCATCGAGAAGGGCTTGGCCAGGTAGTCGTCGGCGCCCAGTTCCAGGCCCAGCACCCGGTGGGCCTCGGCCGAACGCGCGCTGAGCATGATCACCGGCACGTCGGGGTAGCGGGCCCGCAGGTGACGGCAGACATCCCAGCCGTCGGCGCCCGGCAACATCAGGTCCAGCAACACCAGGTCCCAACGCTGCCGGTCGACGGCGGCCATCGCCAGGCGGCCGTTGCTTTCGCGGTGCAGGCGGTAGCCGGCCTGCTCCAGGTGCAGGCGCAGCGCATCCGCAATCGCATCATCATCCTCGACCAGTAGCAGGTGTGGGCTCATTTCGGTGGGGGCGCCGATCTGGGCCGCCAACCCCGATTGGAACAGAGCGGCCTGCCCGCCAGCGGCGGCCTGCGCCGCCGGCTGGCTGCTGGCAGGCAGGCGCACTGCGGGCTCAGAGACTGAGAGGATTTCGAGCGTGACCGAGCAACGCCACAAAACGTGCTCGATCTAGACGCAAAGCGCAGCCATAGCCCGGGCTATGGCAAGCATT